>JAYVQV010000153.1:0-9504 GCA_043776855.1 Limisphaerales bacterium
ATGGTCGTGGGAGAAAAAACCACGCCCGGCCCGGCCAGACTGTTCAAGACCGTGGTTTGATCAAAACTCAGATTCCGGCTGAAATAAGCATCTACGGGAGCTTCATGTCCACCAGCGAGCAGATGTCCGCCGCCTGCCCCTTGATCGCGTGCGCTCATCAGGAAGTCAGGACGGGTGATGACTCGCCGGTAATACTCTTTCACCGGCTGGCTGTTGGTCACCTTGATCATCGTGTAATAATTAGTAATGGGGCTGAAAAATTGTCCCAGCAACGAATCAAAATTGGCGCGGATAAACTGCGCCCGCTGGATGCCTTCACGCAAAACCGGAGGCGGGGTAATGGCCGCGCAAGTGGACGGCTGGACTTGGAACGTGTAATTCGTGAACCCGGAAATGGTCGTCTGCGTGAACTGTTGCCCCAAGTCCTGAACACCCGTCAGATTGGTGGCGGCAAAGACGTTCGTCGTCAGGATGGCCGTGGTCAGTTGCGTTGACAGGATGGTAAAGCCGCAGAAGTTCGGCGGGATGATGTAGAAATCTCCCCCAATGAGATTGCTGATCACACTGGAACTGACAATGTTCGTCAGCATACCCACCAGCCCGTTGGTGAAGATGGCCTTGTTGGTGGTCACCGTCGTCACCGTGCCGTTGGTGTAGTAACGGTTGGTCATCACATTGCCGAAATAATAATTGTATTGGAAAACAATGTTGGTTGTCTTGTTCGTCTCAAACGCCAGCGCCGGTTCGCAGAATCCGGGACGGATGGAATAGGTGTAGTTCGTGTAAGTCAGATAGCGCACATAGCTGTAGGCAATATTGCTCACACCGCTGCCGAAGTTCTGGTTGGTAATCAAAAAGTTCGTCGGCGCAATCAGGTTGGTCAGCAAGGCAACAATCTGATAGCCGCACCAGTTGGTTGGCACGATGTAAAAATCACCGCCGGCCAAGTTCGTATAGTAGTTGGTGTTGACAATGTTCGTCCGCAGCACAATCAACGGGTTCGTCGGATTGTTGGCAATCGCATAAACATTGGTTTCAAACAGGCTCACATACGAATTGGTGAAATAGTGGTTCGTCACCACGTTGATGAAATTGTAGTCGTATTTCAAAACTGCATTAGTGGAATAGCTGACGCCAAAGGCCAGCACTGGCTGGCAAACGCCCGGATAGACGGCGTAATTGTAATTGGTGTATTGGTCGTAATAATTCTGCGTCAAGCTATAGGAGTTGCCGAGCGCGATATTGGTATAAGGACTGTAGAAAAAAGTGTTGGTGTAACCAAACGTATGCGCCGGATTCCCCAAAGGCAGGGTCTGCACTAAATCAAATCCGCACCAATTGGTCGGCATCAGGAAAAAATCACCAGAGATCTTATTGGTGGTTAAAATTTGGGTGACAGTATTGGTTACGAACGGACTTCCATAAGGGGCAAAAGGTATGTTTGTAGTATAGGTCGTGACTACTCGATATGGGCGATTGGTAAATACATGGTTGGTAAAAACGTTTGCAAACTTATGAATCCAGTTA
Organism: Limisphaerales bacterium; assembly: GCA_043776855.1. Taxonomy (GTDB): domain Bacteria; phylum Verrucomicrobiota; class Verrucomicrobiia; order Limisphaerales; family UBA11358; genus UBA11358. The sequence goes on from JAYVQV010000153.1 coordinate 1,528, forward strand.
ACCGTGAAAACAGAGTTTGTTGAAACCGCCAAAGTTTTCAAATGCGGTGGTGACTGATAGGGAGCATAAGGTTCATTGGTCAAATACGAAATATAGTTGGTTACCATCACAAAGCCGGAGAACGATTGCGAACTATTGATAACGAGACCCGGATACAAAGCTACCATCGTCGCTGCATCATTGGTGGCGGAGCGATCTGAGAATAACGCCAAATCCAAAGTAGAAATATATGTAGGCGGCTGCGAGAAATCATAGTTGACGACCGTGGGGCCGGGCTGATTGGTGAACAGGTAAATGTTCGTGAGGGTCGTCACATACGGCAGCCCGTTACTGAAAGCATTGAAAGTCGGCAACACAATCTGGTTGGTATAATAGATATCAATGTTCGTCGTGATGTCCACGGCAAAGAAATTGGTCACCACCTTGTCAACCAGCAACCCGGGGAACAGCGCCTGCAAGGTAAGCGGGTCAAGCACCTGCGACAGGGCGAGCAACGGACGCAACGGCTGCGTGGTCAGCAAAATCGGCGGGTCACCAAATTGCACCGGCGCCCAGTTCGTGAACGGCACGGTGCTGCCCTGCGCCGGATAAATCGCGGCGTTGTTGAAAATCGGCACCCGGTTGGTGTAGGGCCCCGGCAGATTGGTGAAATACGCCGTGATGTTCGTTGAAATCTGGTTGACGATGTTGGTGATCACGGACAAGTAAGTGATGCTAGGATAATTGGCCGCCAATTGGTTCGGATCGCTGGTCAGCGACGAGGACAGCAGCAGGCTGATGGGCAGCGTCGGACCAAAAACTTGCGGCGGCTGCACGTTGGTGGTCAGCAGCAACGAACCGTTGATGGACGTTGATTCGGTATTGATGTTGTTCGTGGTCATCAAATACCGCAAGCCGGCGACATCGTCGCGGGTCAGACCCGAATAGAACCCGCCAGCAGACTGAAAGTTAAACGGGTTCGCCAGCCCGTTGGTGGAAAATATAAATGCAAACGACCCAAAAATATCTGAATTATCCGAGGCCACCGGGGTTCCCAATCCGGCAAAAGGATCCACATTAATCGGAACCACGATCGCCCGCGGTCCACTGCAACTCAAAATAACGATCTGATAATAATACAAAGTGTCATTGATGTAGGGCGTGTATTGAACCTGGTTCAATGCTGAATTCAGATAGTCTAAATTCCGCTGGACCACGATAAATTCTGTAAAATTAGGACAGGTGGTTCCCCCCGGCTGAAAGGCGTCATGCAATGCCCAATTATACCTGACGGGGTCCGTCAATCCCATTTGCTCCACCAGCGCCAGCATGGTGATTGATTTCAAATCCGTCAGCCCCAGGGCTGCCATCGTGTTGTTGTATTGAATCGCCTCGATGGAAAATTCATTCAAATCCGGGCTGTAGCTGTCCAGATTGTTGGTTGCTCCCAGCACGATGTTAATGCCGTTGTAAAGCCCGTTGGTTCCAAGGATGGCATTGTCAGGCGTGACCACGAACAGCGGCGTATTGCCCATGCCATTGAGCACGCCATTCATCAGGGCGTAGGCCGTGTCCACATTGGTCGCCCCCGCGAGGCCGAAAAATCCGAAGAAGTTCGCATCATACGCGTAATACAAGTATGGCACGTTGCGCCGGTATTCCTCACCGATGTTTTTGGGTGCGTTCAAATCACCGCCCAGACCGTAGCCGAGATCGGTAAGTTGCCAGGAGTCACCGCCATTGGCGATTGGACCGCCAGGAGTAAACGCACGCGCCGACGGCAAGGCCATCAGCAACACCGCCACGCACAAAAAATATTGAATCAGTTTCCGCATAGAAATCTTATCGCATCAGGATGAGCTGGTAATAGCCGGCGGCACCGCCGCCGACATTAATCGAATCATTCGTGCCCGCCGCAAAACGCGGCGAGCCAAAGTTGACGAACGGCGCGCTCAAGTTCGCCGCCGACTGCACCTGATACGTCGCGCCCGGCTGCGTGTTCCAGTTGAGGAAAATGCCTTGCGACGTCTTGGTCAAAGTCTGCCGCAGCCAGGTGCCAGAATCATACGGGTTCCCGCCGCTCTTGAAAATTTGCAGCAACGTCGGCCCGCCCGCCACCATCCGCGCCGAAGACGGCGGCCAGAAGGTCGTGGTGTAATTGCCGTTGAAGTAGCCGCCAAAAAATGCCGCCATCCATTCGTAAGGAATGCCGTTCCAGTTCTGCCCGGCCCACGTCGTCCCGCAGGCGGACGGTGAAATCGGGGAGCGCCGTCCATCGGCCGTCACATAGTCCACTTGGAAACAACGCGTGCTGTTCGCCAGCAAGTTCGTGCCAGACATTGTCCACAGATTGGTGGTGAGCACGGCCGCCGGTGAAGACGCGCCATCCACATAGACCTCGTAATTGGAAATGGCCAGCCCCAGCAGCGACGTCCAGGAAACCTGCAGGCGCGGCTGATACACATTGTTGCTCACCACAAACGGATTCCAGACATACGGCGCGGACATCGGCTGCAGCGGCGCAATCAAGTTCTGGTAACGCTGGGCATACAAATCAAACTTGTTCGCCAGACCGCTGAAACCGCTCCAGACAACCAAAAACTGGTTGGCCCCGTCCGCGCCAACCACCGGATGAAACTGATAACTCGACGTCGTGGTGTTGATGCGAAATTCGGCACTGGAAAAATTGCCGTCGCTCTGGACGACGCGCCCATAGACGCCCGTTGCCGATCCGTCCTGGCCTTCGCTGTCCCACGAAACCAGATAGGCGTTGCCAATCGCACCCAATCGGGGCAGCAACTGCGCGCCGGGCAAAAATGAATTGATGCGCAGCACCGTTCCTCCCTGGAAAGCGCTGTTAAAAATTCGGCCGGAAATGTCCCATGTGTTCGTCGGGTTGGCCGCCGTCAACGAAGACCAGGCCACCATGAACGTGCCGTCGCCGGCCGCCGCCATCGCCGGGTTGGCCGACGGGTTGTTATCCGTGTTCACCAGCAACTCGTTGCCGACGGCGACGCCGTTCGAGTTGAACTGGCGCATAAAAATGTCCACGGACGGAAACGTGACGGACGTGGCATAAACATAGTTTGATCCCGGCGCGGTCGCCAGGGAACGTTGTTGCTCCGAAACCCAAGCCACGGCAAATCCTCCACCCGACAACGCCACCACCGCCGGCGTCCGCTGGTTGAACGCCGAAATCTGGTTGACTAAAAATTCTCCGCCAATTTTTTGACCCGTAGGTGACAGCAGTTGCGCGTAAACATCCTGCAACGATCCGCTGGCCACCTGGTTGTAACTGGCCCACACCACCACCACGTTGCTGTTGTTCAAGACCGCCAGCGCGGGGTTGATTTGAAAATTATTGGAGAAGACATTGACCTGAACATCCGAGCCGGTGGTGAACGTGTTCGTCGGTGTCAGGAAGCGGGCGAAGACGTGCTGGAATCCCAGCTTGCCACCCTGCCACACAAACGCCGCGCCGCCGCTCTTCAGCATGGCCACACGGACATTTTCCTGGACGCCGACGCCGTTCGCATTGACCCGGAACGTGCCCAAAGTTCCCGACAGCGTGCTGTCCAGCCGACGGGCGCTGATGCCGAGGTTGTCACCGTCCGTGATATTGTCCTGCCACGCCACAAAACCGCCGGAACCGTTGAGAGAAACATCAGGAAAATTCTGATCGCCAGGCAGCGCACCGATGACGGCGTATTCCGTGCCGTTCGTGCCGTAATAATTCGTCTGCGCTTCCGTCACCGTGGGAAAAAACAATCCGCCAGCCAGCATCAGGCCAGAAACAAGCGCGGCGCGGACACGGTTAAAATTCATAGGGCGGCGCGACCATACGCCACCGCGGCAGGTTTGTCTAAAAATTCCTGCCGCCATGCAATTTTTCATGCCGGCCACAATGTTGTTCAAACTTTGCAAATTCATTTTCAAATTAACTCCGCCTGCCGTTCCGGCAACTGCGCGTCCAAATCCGCCAGCATCCCTCTGAATCCCCAGCGCCGGAACAGTTCGCGCAATTTTTCCGCTGCCGGCTTCCGAGCCGCCATCTGGCCAGGCTCAAATTTACAATCCACCGGCTGCAACCGGACCAGCTCCAAATTCCGCCGCACATTTCCCGCGCTGACCGCAATCGCCGCGCGGACTTTTTCCGACTTCACTTCCGCCAGCCGCGCCAGCAAATTTTCCACTGTTCCAAATTCCTTCAACAGACCGGCGGCGGTCTTTGGCCCCACTCCCGGCACTCCGGGTATGTTGTCCACCGCGTCGCCCATCAGCGCCAGCCAGCCGACAATCTGTTCCGGCTCAACCCCGGCTTTCGCAAAAACTTCATCGCGCCCCCAAACTTTCCCGGTCTTGTCATTCGGGTTTAATAGCCCGATGCGCCCGTTGACTAACTGCATAAAATCTTTGTCCGCACTGGCAATCACCACGTTCCAGCCGGCCCCCGCCGCGCCGCCCGCCAGCGTGCCGATATAATCATCCGCTTCAACTCCGTCGCCGCAATACTGTGCGACCCCGGCCGCATCCAGATAACTTTCAATCTCGTCAAACTGCGGCCGCAAATCGTCCGGCATCGGCGGCCGCTGCGCTTTGTATTCCGGCAACGCCGCCATCCGTTCCGCACTCAACCCGCCGTCCCACACCACCATCAGATGCGTGGGCACGATGGCCGCCCGCATTTTTTCCAGCATCTTCAAAAAACCGTAAATCGCATTGACGGCCTGACCGCTGGGCGAACGCAACTCGCGGATGGCATAAAATGCACGATAGGCGTAGGCGTGGCCGTCAACTATGAGCAACCGGCTCACTGTTTCGGCATCCGGGTCTGCTCGGTCTTGACCTCGGTGACTTTCCCGGCTCCCTCCGGCTGCGGCGGAAGACTGGATTGGGCAAACGGCAGTTCCTCATCCGAATGAACCCGGACTCCCGCCGGGTCAACAATCGTGGCCGTCACAAAAATCATCAGGTTCTTTTTGACCGTGGTCTTGCTCGCACTTTGGAACAGGCGGCCAAACATCGGCACGTCGCCGATGATCGGCACCTTGTCCTTGGTGCTTTGCACTTGCGACGAAATCAAACCGCCGATGACGACGGTCTGGTTGTCCCAGACGTTCACCGTGGTCACCACCTGGCGGACGGTGAAGTTCGGCAGAATCGTGGGCAATTGCACAACGTTGTTCACGCTCCCGGAGACACCCGGAATGGTCGGCGCGGTATCGTAACCATTGAAGTCGGTCAGCGACGGAATCAACGCGAGGTTAATCGTGAAACCATCGGACAGCACATACGGCACGACATCCAGAATCGGGCCGGTTTCAATCGACTGCGTGACGGGAGTGATCGCCGAAGTGCCAGCTTGTATCTGGGCATGGGCAGTGGCAGTCATAAAAATGGCAGCCAGCATTGCCAGCGCCCATTTTGACAAGATATTTGAAAGAGGTGTTTTCATGATGAAAATTGATTTGACGTTTACTGGCCGTTGCCGCCGCCACCGCCGCCGCCGTTGCCGTTGCCGCCGCCATTACCAGCCGACTGCGGAGACGACCCTTGCTGGAAGCTGAAGTCAGTGATGACCGTGACGATGGATGTCGCGCGCATCTGCGCCTGACGACCGCTGGTGGTGACCACTTCCGGTTCGCCCAAAGTTTCAAACCCGCCGCGCTGCTCAAGCGCCTTCAGCACCACGCGGAAATTCGGGTCGGTCAGGATGCCCGTAATCGTGGCGAGCGCCGGACCAGAATTGCGCAGGCCGGAGGTCAGCAACTGATCACTGGCCGAAATGGGAATGGCGGTGTTCGGTCCGCCGAACGGAGCAAAGTTATTACCCGGGAAAGTTCCCAGCGGATTCGCCGCCGACTGCGGGAGACCTTGAACCGAGGCGGCGGATCCACCCTGCCCCAGCGCCTTGCCGCCGATGCTGAACTGCCCCATATACCAGTCGAGACCAAAAGCCTTGCTGTCATTCTGCGACACCTCGATGAAGCGTGCCTTGATGTGAACCTGCGGTGCGACTGTGTTCAACATTTGAATGGCCTTGTCAATCGTGTCCAAGTCCTGCTCGGTGGCACGCACCAAGAGAATGCCGGACTTGTCGTTGAAAAATACCGCCTTGCCTGCGGGCTGGTCCAAGTTGACGCCGAGCGTTGTAAAGAAATTGCGAGCCGCCGCGCTGACCGTTGACGAGAGCGTAATCTGCGTGATGTAGTTCACGCCGCCGCCACCACTCACCCCGCCGCCGCCACCGCCAGCACCAGCGCCGCCACCATTGAGCGGATTAACCGAACCTTGTCCGCCGCCGCCACCACCACCACCGCCACCACCGCCCTGACCTGAACTCCGGAAGCCACCGGCGCCGGAAAATGCATTGACCACACCGACGACCGCGCCGCTTTGTTGGTTGCCACCACCGCCACCACCGCCGCCGCCGCCGCCACCGCCACGGCTGCCGCCGCCGCCGCCAGAACTGCTGGAGCCACCAAAGCTCGACGAACTGACGCTTTCAAGGCCGGAGTAGAACGTATTCGGATCAACTTTGAAAGAGCGTGTGAACATCAACGGGCTTTCCGCGCCTTTGTCGGAGATGACCACGGCGTAATCTTTGACTGAATATTTGATGTTATGACCTTCGGGATGTTCAGCGACTTCAATGATGGCTTCGAGCACATCCGCCAGCCGCACGTCAGTGAGATTCAATTTCACAGTAACAGCCGTGCCGATATCCACTTTTTCACCGCCCGCACCGCCTGCCGGAGCGGCCTCCGGCAAACCAGTTTGCGGATTAATGGTTACGGGTGCGGCTGGCGCAGCCGGAGGAGCGACAAATCCGCCGCCCAATCCGTTAAGCCCGCCGCCCGCCGAGGCAATGGCCGGGCCGGACTGGTCGGGGTTAGGATTGATGAGGAAGTTGACGCCTTTGCGTTCGGGGTCGCGCAACTTTGAAAGTTTGGAAAGATCCTCCAGCACTGCCGTCAACGGTCCATCCAGCGTAACACTGTCCAGATGGATACGATCCAGCTTGTCCACAATCATCTGGCGGCCGGGACCAGTGTGAATCAATGTGTTGGTCGCATACGGATTGGCAATTTGCGGCAGACTGACGCTGGACCTCGGCAGCACCCACTGCTTTTCAACTTGCGCCATGCGTTCCTGGGTGTCCACCTGATGCTGGGCTCCCTCGCGCACATAACGCGCCTGTGAAATTAAATTTTGATAGTAGTATGCTCCCCGGTTGTCCGGATCCAGCTTGAGCGCTTCCGACAATTTCTGTGATGCTTCGTCCAGCTTGCCTGCTTCATAAAGAACCTTGGCATCCTGGACAAAAGTCGCCGCCTTGGTTTTCTGGCCTTTGACTGCCGCCACCACTTCCAAGGTCGGGCCGTCCGGCTGCAACCCTTGATGAGCCACAATCATTTCATCATTACGACGCTTAAATTCAACGGCCGCCGGATTTTTAGGATCCGCCTTTAGCACCTGCTTCACGCGCGTGTTGGCCTCATTGTAATCCTGACGGGATTGCGCGTCGCGCGCCAGATCCAGCGAAGTCGCCGTGAGGCCATTGACCGCCTGCGTGGTTTCCGACTCGATGCCGGCGCGGCCAATTTCCTGCGCGAGCGTGACGGAGTCCTGATAAAGTTTGGCGGCGCCGAGCGTATCGCCGCGCTGCTGGGCCGACTTGGCCTCGCCTAGTTTTTGGCGGAGCACAATGGTGTCGGCCTGACGCTTGACCGCTTCGGTGACGGCGGTCGCGGCAGGATTATCCTGCGCGGGCACAATGGCAGGCAAGGCCAGAAGCGTGGCGAGTCCGAGGTAAAGACAGGTGGATTTTATCATGGCAAAATCAGGTTTAACTTAATCTACGCGGTTCAATTATAAATTAGTATCAGTTAGGGCGTGAATGGGCGAGAGGTTTTTTTCTGGTTGGACAAATCCTGCAACACCAACTCGTTTTGATTCACGTCATCCACGAGAAATTCAATCCCGTTGAAGGGAACT
>JAYVQV010000154.1:0-2449 GCA_043776855.1 Limisphaerales bacterium
CTGAATCACGACATCCGCCTGCATCTCACCGGCAAGATTTATCAGACGCTGCCGCTCTACGAAAATCTCAAGACGACGGGCACCTATGTTTATGCATCAAACTTTTCCATCAGCAACAAAACGTGCGACGTGAACATCGAGTCGCAGGTGCGCAACGAAAGCGGCGACCAGCAGTCCATCACGCTCTCGGCGGTGGTGGTGGATGCGGATGGGAAAGTCTGCGCGAAATTTTCCAGTGAGGCGTCGGATCTGGTGAGCGGTCAGACTGAAGTGATTTCCGCAAGCGGCAAGCTGGCGGATGCGAATTTTTGGAGCGATGCGACGCCGAACCTTTACGAAGTTTATTCCATGCTCACGGTGAACGACAAGGTTGCGGACGTGCAGAAAGTCAAAACCGGTTTCCGCAAGGCGGAATTCAACGGCGGCGGCGGGACGGGCGGGGTTTATCTCAACGACAAATTTGTCTGGCTCACCGGCTACGCGCAGCGGTCGTCGGATGACTGGGCCGGACTCGGTCAGGCCTATCCCGACTGGATGCACGATTACAACGCAGAGCTTGTCCGCAGCACGCACGCGAATTACATCCGCTGGATGCACGTCGCGCCGCAGGCCGTGGATGTCCGCGCTTGTGACAAGGCGGGCATCGTCGAAGTCTGTCCGGCGGGCGACAAGGAAAAGGACGCGCAAGGCCGGCAATGGGAGCAGCGCATGGAAGTGATGCGTGATGCGATGATTTATTTCCGCAACTCGCCGAGCATTTTGTTTTGGGAGGCGGGCAACAACTCCATCACGCCGAAACATCTCCAGGAGATGGTGGATTTGCGGAAGGAAATTGATCCCCACGGCGGACGGGTGATGGGCTGCCGCACGTTGAACGATGACGGCGCGACGCCCATCGCGGAATATTTCGGCGTGATGATCGGGCAGGACAAACGCACGGACGCGCTGACGGACCGCACGGAAAAATTCCGCGCCTACAGCATCGAACGCCGCGACCGCGCGCCCCTCATCGAGACGGAGGATTTCCGCGACGAAGCCGCGCGGCGGTTCTGGGACGACTACTCGCCGCCGCATTTCGGTTTCAAGAAAGGGCCGAACGACACTTACTCGTGGAACTCGGAGACCTTCTGCCTCGCTGCCGCCGAGCGTTATCACGCCTACGGCATTAACAAGATTTCCAACACGGATGCCGCGCACTCGAAGTGGTCGGGCTACGCTTCGATCTACTGGTCTGACTCGAACGCCGACGGCCGGCAGGACAGCAGCGAGGTCTGTCGCGTGAGCGGCAAGGTGGATTCCGTGCGGCTGCCGAAGCAGGCTTACTATGTCTATCGCGTGATGCAAAACCCCGCGCCAGACTTGCACATTATCGGGCATTGGAATTATCCGACAAACACCACGAAGAAGATTTACGTTGCGGCGAACCATTGCGACAGCGTTGAACTTTTCGTGAATGGCAAATCGCTCGGCAAATCCAGCGCGCCGCAGAACGGTTGTATTTTTGAGTTTCCAGAAATCAAATTTGCGGCTGGAAAAATTTCCGCCGTTGCAAAAGCGAAGGACAAAGTTGTCGCGGAGCACGCTATTGAAACAGCGGGCGAAGCCAGGAGAATCAAACTCACCGCGCACGTTTCACCGAACGGTTTGCAGGCCGACGGCGCGGACGTGGCGTTCTTCGACGTGGAAGTGGTGGATGCGCAGGGCCGCCGTTGTCCGACGGATGAAGGACGCGTAGATTTCGAAATTACCGGCCCGGCGATTTGGCGCGGCGGCTACAACAGCGGGAAAATTAACTCCGTGAACAATCTCTGGCTCGACACCGAGTGCGGTGTCAACCGCGTCGCCATCCGCTCGACCTCAACGTCGGGTGTCATTACCCTCAAGGCTTCGCGCAACGGACTTGAAACGAATACAATTCAAATACAGTCGAGGTCGGGTTACAGCGAATCCAGTGGAGGTCTGTTTCCTTGGGGATCCGGAATGCCAGAACTGTTCTAGGCAGGGGCGCAAATTTTTAACGGCTCTCAGGCTGTATCGGTTTCGGGGACAAATCAGATGATTTATTATGCGCCGGTCATGTTTATTGCGAACAGCTATTGCAATTTTTAGTTCGTTAACCTTGCCGTGCTTGCAAGCGTTGGCAGATTTGTCGGTCTCCCGGTCGCTCGGCACTGACGACTTCATCCTATCGGCCAACGGCCAGGCGACCGGGATTTTCGTGGAAGCTTCCGAAAACCTCGCCGTCTTGCGGGCGGCGCGCGATCTGGCGGAAGATATTTTTCGCGTGAGCGGAACGAAACCGGGATTGCTCAACGAATCCCACGGCACCGTGGAACGGTTGGTCATCATCGGCACGCTCGACACCAGCAAAACCCTCCAGCGTCTGGCGGCGGTTGGAAAGTTGTATACGAACGGCATCAGTGGCGCGTGGGAAAGTTATGTGATGCAG
>JAYVQV010000155.1:0-2440 GCA_043776855.1 Limisphaerales bacterium
GTCCACGCTCATCGGCCGGTTGCTTTACGATTCCAAGTCGCTGATGGAAGACCAGGTCGAGGCGCTGGAAAAATCCGCCGACATCACCGGCGGCGGCCAAATCAATCTCGCCAACCTCACGGACGGCCTCCGCGCCGAACGCGAGCAGGGCATCACGATTGACGTGGCCTATCGCTATTTCGCCACGCCGAAGCGCAAGTTCATCGTCGCCGATACGCCGGGTCATGTGCAATACACCCGCAACATGGTCACGGGCGCGAGCACGGCGAATCTTTCCATCGTGCTAGTGGACGCGCGACTCGGCGTCATCGAACAGACGCGGCGGCACACGTTGATCGCGTCGTTGCTCGGCATTCCGCACATCGTTTTTGCGGTGAACAAAATGGATTTGGTGGATTGGAGCGAAGATCGCTTCACGGAAATCCGCGATGAGATTGAAGGATTTATCCCGAAGCTCGGCGGCTTTCGCGATGTGAAATTTATTCCCATCAGCGCGCTCAACGGCGACAACGTGGTGGACACCTCCAAGCACACGCCGTGGTATGAAGGCCCCGCATTGCTGCATCATCTGGAGACCGTTCACATCGCGAGCGATTGGAATTATCAGACCTTTCGTTTTCCCGTGCAATGGGTCAATCGCCCGAACAATCCGACCGATCATTCGCTGCATGATTTTCGCGGCTTGAGCGGTCAGATCGCCAGCGGCATCGTGCGCAAAGGACAAGAAGTCATCGTGCTGCCCATCGGCATCAAGACCAAGGTGAAGGATATTTGGAATTATGACCGCTCAATGGATGAGGCGTTCTGCCCGCAGTCCGTCACGATTTGTCTGGAGCACGACATTGATATCAGCCGTGGCGATATGATTGTTGGTCTCGATGATTTGCCGGGTCGCAGCGGAGATTTGCACGCGCGCATCTGCTGGATGCACCTGCGTCCGTTGCAAGCTGGTAAAAAATATTTTCTCAAGCACGGCACGCAGACGGTGCAGGCCATTGTCACCACGCTCGAAAGCAAAATCAACATGGACTCGTTCGACGCCGAACCCACGCCGCCCGCGCTGGCGATGAATGACATCGGTGTCATCAAAATTAAAACCGCAAAGCCGCTCATTTTTGACGGCTACACGACCAACCGGTTGACCGGATCATTCATCCTCATCGAGCAAGGCACGAACGCGACGGTGGCGGCGGGGATGTTGCACGCGCCGACGGAAGCGGTGAAACCGGAATACACGGACTTCGCGATTTGATTGCCGGTTTATTTAACCGCAAAGAACGCAAAGAGCGCAGAGACTGAAAAATCATTTGGCGGGCACATTCGTGTCCGCCTTTTTCTTTTCCGGATGGACTCCGGCCTTGGAGAGATAATTGTTGATGCGTCCCTTCGCCTTTTGAAAGACCGCCGTTTTTTCATCCGCGCTGCCGCCGTCCATCGCTTCCTCGCGCGCCAGCTTGAGCAGTTCTAAAATCTTTTGCTGATGGATTTCCGCCAGTCCGGGATACGCTGTCATGTAGCCGTTAAAAGTGAATTGCACCTTGCCGTAAGTCAGCTTGTCTTTCACGGCGTCAATTTGTTCCGGCGACAGGTTGGTCGCGAGCGCGGAAAGAAATTTTTCGTGGAGCATTTTCAATGAGGCGCGGATTTGCGCGGTGGCATTGGTGTCCGCCTTCGCGGCCTTCAAGCGCGAGTCGTTTTCATCATGCCACGCGCGTAGCGAGCGATACTGTGCGACGATGTCCGCGTGGACTTTCGCCGCCTTGTCCGCATCGGCCAGCGCAAGAATTTTCAAGATGTCATCCGCCCGGCCAGAGATGGTCTGGCTGTAATTCGATTCTGCCATCATTTGCTGTTCCGAGTTTTTCAAAAGGCCATCAAGAATTTCACGCGGCACGCGCAACGCCGTGCCGTGTTTGTGTTCCGGGGGAAAGGAGACTTCTTTCGTCACATCCGTGAACGTCTTGAAATCACGCGTCTTCAGCGCGCCGTAAATCTTCTCGCGATAGGCGTCGAAATAAACCAGCCAGTCCTCGCCGACCTTCAGCACTGCCGGGCCTTCGGTGAATTTCTGCGTGAATGGTTCCGACTCATTCGTCCACGCGCCGAGCGGCGAATCCGCGAACGCGACGCGCAGGTTCAGGTTCGGGCGTGAATTATCTTTGTTCAGCAGCACGAATTTTTTTCCGTCCTGCAATACGAAGCCGTCAATCACGCTGAAGCCGGGTTCAAAAAATAATTTTGCCGGGGCGAATTCAGTGAAGTCCTTTGTCGTCGTGAAATACAGCCGGTGATTGTTGTCGTGCTTTTCCTGCGCGTCAGGGAAGCGCCCCGGAATGGTGGAAGCCCAGACAATCATGTAGCAGCCGACGTGAGGAGGCTCTGACTGATTTCCGATTTTAGTTTGAGCCTCGTCACCTCGGCTGCTACCCGGATAATAAAA
>JAYVQV010000156.1:0-2439 GCA_043776855.1 Limisphaerales bacterium
GGCAATGGTTTTCATCGCCGCAAAATGACAGTCCGGCTTCGCTTCGTCAAAAGGTTTTGCTTTAGCCGGAACGATGCAGTTGAACTGGGGAGCGCGCCCACGCGACCCGCCTGGGCGGACGAAAACCAAACACCAATCGGTTGGTCTGCGTGCGTTCGGGTTCGGCGCGAGGGCGCGCCGAACGACAGCCGGGGCGGCTGTGCTCCCCATTTTCAACGGCATCGTTCCGGCTTAACGTTGGTTCAGATTCACGCGCCAGTTTTCGTAGTGCGCGTCGAGGCCGGTGAGCTTGAGGTATTCGGCGTCCACGGGATTCGGGACGAGTCCGGGATGGAGTCCTTGCGAATGTTGCAGGGCGTCGGCGATGTGGATGACGCCGGCGAGGCAGAGCGTGCTGGCGCAGCAGCGGCGCGGTGTGTGATGCAGGGCGACCGCTTCGATGAGCGGCACGGGCAATCCCCACAACGCGAGCAGATACGCGCCCACTTCCGCGTGCGTGGCACCGAGATGTTCGCGCTCCACTTTGAAAAGTTCAACGTGCGTGCGGGTGGACTCGGCGATGATGGCTTCGTATTGCTCCGGCATTTTTTCCGCAAGAATCAGTTTGCCGATGTCGTGCATCACGCCGGCGGCGAACGCTTGCTCCGCGCGGTGCGAGTCGTCGAGATGGTCGTTGTAAATGCGGCGCGCGATGGCGGCGACTTCGGCGGAATGTTCCCAGACCTGGTCAATGTGAAAGCCGGGACATTTCTTCCGGTCGAACGCGGTGAAGAGCGGCACGGCCATCGCGAGTGACTGGATGACGCCGATGCCGAGCATCTGCACGGCTTCTTCCACGGTGTAGACTTTGCGGCTGAACCCGAAGAAGGCGGAGTTGGAAATTTGCAGCAGCTTGGCGGAAAGCGCGGGATCTTTGGAAGCAATCTCGGCGAGGCGGTCGGCGGAGGTCAGCGGCGATTGCAGCGCCTCGGCGATTTCGAGATACAATTCAGGAATTCCCGGCAGGCTGGAAATGCCGCCGGTCAGGGAACGCAGTTTGTCATGGCCGAGTTTTTCCTTGAGGCTGGTGACTTTTTTCAGGCACGACTTCAAATCATCCAGACTGCACGGCTTGGTGAGAAACTGGTGCGTGAGGCCGACGCAACTGACGACTTCGCTCAAGTCCGCATAGCCGGAAAGGATGATGCGGACGGTTTCGGGGTTGTGCCGGAGAACGTGGTTGAGCAACTGCGCGCCGTTGATGCCGGCCATCCTCATGTCGGTCACGATGACGTCAAAGTTTTCTTTTTTGACCAGTTCCAATGCCGCCTCGCCGCCTTCGACGAATTGCATATCCCACTCATTCGACATGGAACGCATCCCCATTTTCAGGACGCGCACCATCGAAGGCTCGTCGTCCACAAAAAGGATTCGGGTCTTGGCGATGCTGGCTTCCGTCGCGCAGTGCGATTCGGCTGGAATAAAACACGCGGAACCGGCGGGGCGGCGGTCACAACATTGTTCGTCGGCGGTGAATGACATTTCTACCCTGTCATCGGTAAGGCGGTGAAATTCTTTAGGCAAATCCATGCCGTTGGTTGGTGGTGGAACCGGCTTCCAGCCGGTTGAATTTGGCTTCCAGCCAAATTCCATTCGCGACGGGAATCGTCAGCCGCAATTCACGTTCAGACGGGGCGTGTCCGTTTCGACGGTTTCCGGCAGGATGCCGGAAACAACCGGCTGGAAGCCGGTTCCACCCCACGCTGGCCTTGCCTCTTCGGCATCCAACTGATTCAACCTTTTTTCCACAGCAATTCGGTTGCACGTTGCGCCACGGCGGACGGCGTCAGCGCGCGGAGACATTCGTTGGGCTGGGCGTAATGGCAGTCCGACTTCATGCAGGGCGAGCAGGGGAGTTCAATCTGCAAAACATTTTGCAACTGGCCGTAAGGACCGGTGCGCGCGGGCGCGGTCGGGCCGAAGAGCGCGAGGAGCGGCTTGCCCATCGCAGCGGCGACGTGCATCGGCCCGGTGTCGTTGGTGATGAGCAAATCACAGCGGCGCACGACTTCGATCATTTCCGGCAGCGTCGTCGCGCCGCAGAGATTCAAACTTTTTTCCGGCGCGGCGGCGGAAATTTTTTCGCCGAGCGGCTGGTCGTCCTTGCCGCCGAGGATGGCGAAGCGTGCCGCCGGGAATTTTTTTTCAAGTTCGCAGACGAGCGTGGCGAAATGTTCGGCGGGCCAGCGTTTGTTGTCCCAACGCGCGCCGGGCTGGAGGGCGATCCATGTGGGGTCTGGGGTCTGGGGTCTGGGGTCTGGGAAGAGGGCGGGCCATTTTTTGGCAGCGGCGGCGGAGATTTCCAGACGTTCGGGCAGCCACGCAAAATTTTTATGCACCGGCACGCCGAGCGGGGGCAGCACGGAGAGATACCAGTCCACGGCGTGCGTGGAAAAATCT
>JAYVQV010000157.1:0-2433 GCA_043776855.1 Limisphaerales bacterium
CGACACCACGCCATTGACGGTAGGCTTCTCAAACAGCAACGCCTTGCCGCCGCCGGGCAATTTCATTTCGCGGTCGGCAATCTCGGTGATCTCGAGTTCGGTGGCGACGGGCTGGGAAATGCGTTTCAGTTCGCCCGCTTTATCGAGCGCGTTGACGAAGTCGCGAAAGGAATCAAAAGCCATACGCCCGCGAAGCTAACTGAAAATGCCGGAGAATTAAACCGCTAATCTGCGCTAATCATCGCTGATAAAAATTCCCCTGATGAGCGTGGATGAGCGCAGATTAGCGGTTCAAAATTCAGCCGCGTTTGGCCTTTATGCGCCAGGTCAAAAATGCGCGGATGACGGGCGCTGGCGCAGGCCGCGTAGGAAATTATTTCAAGAACTGGTTTTCCTCGGCGGTGAGTGGCGGCCAGACTTTTAGTTTTTGCGTTGCAGCCAGCACGCGCTGAAAACTGCGGGTGTCGAACGAGACGAAGGTTTTGAAATTGCCCGTCACGGCGGCGGCAACGTGCAAGGCGTCCAGCGAACGAAGTTTTTTCCAGCGCGGACAAAAGTTGATAATCAATCCCGCCGCTCGCTTGGCGACAACCTCGGCTTCCAATTCCAGCGGATAAAGTTTTTTGCCGCCGGCCAAATCTTCCTTGATCCAATCCCAAAGTTTTTCGGCGTTTTCGGGATGACTCGTCCAAAACGATTTTGCCAGTTCCGGCCAGTGGAGAAAAATCAGCGGCAGGCGCGGATGGTCGGCTTCAATAAATTTCCGCGCCGCAGCGGTGTTGGCGTCCAAGCCATAAGCGGACGCGATGAAACTGGTGTCGGCGTAAATCATCGCTCGCCGGATTCTACGCGCAGTTCGGCCAGAGTTTTCCGCGCCGGTTTCAGGTGCAAGGCCTTGCTTTTTTTCCAATGACTGTCCCACGTTTCCGGTTCGGATGTTGCCGCCGCCGCGACAACTTTTTGCAGCAGGGAATAAATGGTCTCGCCGCGTTCGCGGGCGGCCTTCTCAAATTGCCGGGCGATTTTGTCTTCAACGCGCGTTTGCAGAAGTGTCATACACCGGACTGTAATCTGACGGCCTAAAAAGTCAACCGCCCTTGGCCTTCACTCGCCTCGCAAAACTTTCCGTGCGGATGACGGCGCGCTTGTGCAGGCCGCGCACGATGATTTCATGTGCATCGCGGGCTTCGATTTGAAATTGGATTTTTGCGCCGTCCACCGCCATGACCCGCGCGGTGCAATGAATCGTCTGGCCAACGGGCGTCGGTGCGAGGTGGCGAATGTCAATCTCCAGGCCAACGGAACGTTCGTCGGCTTCAAGGTGCGGCGTCAAAGCGTGGCGCGCGGTGCGTTCGAGAAACTGGATGATGTTCGGCGTGGAGACGACGGCGGGCATCCCGTCGCCGTGAAATTCCACGGCGTGTTTCATATCCGTGGGGACGGATAGTTCGCCCAACGCGCCGATTGGCGGACGGCTTTTCATTCAAGCGGCGGCGGTTGCTTTGCGATGGACACGACGCAGGCGAGGGCTGTCAGCCAGGCGTTCGGGATGCCTCTGTTCTTCCTGGCGGAGAAAGGCGCAGAGTTTTTTAAGGTCGTGGCCAAACTCAGCGGAGATTTTCATCCGCACGGCGCGGATTTCGTCAATGACCGGGTCTTTGCGATTTTTCATGGCGGGCCTTTCAGCAGTTCGAGCGGGGTGATGAGCAAGGGGGTGGCGAGCTTCAAACGGTCGTTGACGCGCTTGATGTGTCCGTGCTTGTTGGCGTTGGCGAGATGGTCGCAGTTCCATGTCAACAAGATGTCGCAGCCGTGGCAGGATGCAAGTGCCAGATGCAAGGAATCAAGCGACGGCTCCTTGGGCATGACAAATTCGCGGCGATAAATGTTGGCAACCGTAATGACTTCATCGGTCAGCGGCAGAATCGAAATGTCGCCGACCATTTTCAAAGTAGCCGCGCGTTTTGGTGCCGGATAATTTGAGCGTCCCAGTTCCAGCAAAGTGACTTCGCTGGTGCAGAGGTCATAGTGGGCATGATATTTGTCCCACCATTCCCGCGTCCACTTGCGGCGGACTTGGTTCTCCATATCGGAACGGGTTTCAAAATAGAAACTCGGGATCGTCGTCTCGATATAGACTTTGAGGGACATTGTTTTATTTCCCGGTCAAAGCGCCAAAACTTATTTCGGCAGCAAGTCGGCGACGAGCGCTTTCTCCTCCTTCAATTCTTTTTCCGTCGCGGCGATCTTGGCCTTGCTGAAGTCATTCAGCGGCACGCCTTGGACGATCTCCAGGCTCTGGCCGTTGCTGCGGATGGGATAGCTGAAGATAAGCCCCTTCTCGATGCCATAGCTGCCATCGGACAACACGGCCACGCTGAACCAGTCGCCGGGCGCGGTGGGCGTGACGATTTTGCGAACGGTATCCACGGC
>JAYVQV010000158.1:0-9413 GCA_043776855.1 Limisphaerales bacterium
CGTGCTGGAAAACGGCCTGAAAGAACTGCTCGCGGAAAAAATTTCTCCCGCGCTCGTCACCCGCCTGCGCACGTTGCTGGTGCAGGCGCCGGATGTGGAACTGTCCCACATCCGCCCGTTCACCGTTGCGCGCCAATGGCAGGCGGAGCGCTGGGAAGTTTTGAAATTATTTCTGCACGCCACGCGCGCCGGGTTGCTGAACCTGCGCTGGGAGGTGCTTTGCCCAAACTGCCGTTCCACCCGCCTGCCGCGCACGGCGTCGCTCGCCGACCTCGCGCGCACGGCGCATTGCGATGTGTGCAACATCCGGTTTGATGCCGAGTTCGACCGGTCGGTGGAGTTGAAATTTTCCGTGCATCCGTCCGTGCGCGCGTGCGACGAACAAACTTTTTGCCTCGTCGGCCCCGGCGCGCGACCGCACATCGCCGCGCAGATCCACCTGGAACCCAACGAGCGGCGCGAATGGAAACCGCCAGTAACCACGCGGGATTTGCGCGTCCGTTCCGTGCAGGTGAAGGAAATGGCGCCACTGCCCGGCCACGGCGTCGAAGTGATTTGCGCGCCGGACAAATTTGAATTTCAGAAATCGGACTCGACTTTTTTTGTCCGCAACCCCAACCCGTTTCCCGTGCAGGTCGCACTGGAATCTGGCGCGGGCGATGATGAAATCCTCACCGCCGCGCGCGTGACGAACTGGCAGGAGTTCCGCGATCTGTTCGCCACGGAAGTGATCTCGCCGCTGGAACGCGTGACCGTCGGCGCGCAGGTCGTGCTGTTCACGGATTTGCGCGGCTCGACGGCGATGTATTCCGCCATCGGCGACGCTCCGGCTTACGCGCTCGTGCGGGATCATTTCAAAATTTTGCACGACGTCGTTTCTGCAAATCATGGCGGCGTGGTGAAGACCATCGGCGACGCGGTGATGGCGGTGTTCAGCGATTTGACCGAGGCGCTCAACGCCGTGCAGCAGATGCACGAGCAACTGGCGCGGCCAGATGGAAAAAATAAAATCCGCCTGCGCCTCAAGTGCGCGCTGCACGCCGGCCCGTGCCTGGCGGTGAATGCGAATGACCGGCTGGATTTCTTCGGCTCGGTGGTGAACCTCGCCGCGCGCCTCGTGGAAAAATCGCAAGGCGACGACCTGGTGGTGGCCGACGCCATTTTCCGGCGCGCGGAGATGCAAACTTTTCTCCGCGTCATTCAAAAATCCGCCGTGGCTGACAAGGTGGAATTCAGCGGCATTCCCGAACCGGTGCGCCTCTGGCGCGTGCCGATGCTGTGATTTTTCAAACCCGCCGGCGGGTGCAGCTTGACCCGGTTGAGCTTCGCCGTGGATTCCACTCCCTCTCCTCCTCGGAGGAGGAGAGGGCCGGGGAGAGGAGGCCCATGGTTTGCGAAATTAAAATCCCCTCTCCCCAGCCAGCCAGCAACGGGGTCAAGCTGCACCCTCCGCTGGCGTGGCGAATGAAAGCCGCTTTACTCTTTTCCATGCGGGGCTAGAATCGTGTCATGGCTGGCGAATACGATTCCACCGAATTCATTGACACCGATTTTACCGCGCAAAAATCTTCCGCGCCCACGCGCGACGACGTGGACCGCAAGGTCGTGGACGCGCAGCAAAAACTTGCCGAATTAAAACGCGCGCAGGAGGAACTCGAACGTGAACGCGCCGGCTTGGAAGAACTGCGCCGCCGCCAGAATGAATTTCAGACGGGGCGCCAGGAAATCATCCAGAACCTCACGCGCGGCCTCGGTTTGCTGGAGGAAGCGGAATTTACCGCGCGCCGTGAGGCCGAGCAGATGGTCAAGACCGTCGGCGATTTTCGCAGCGCGCTCACCAAGGTGCAGGCCATCCAGGACGCGACGTGGACGAAGGAAAATTTCCAGATCGAACTCACCCGCGCGCTGACGACCATCGAGAACGCCCGCATGGAATGGAATTCCGCGCGGCTGAAAATTTCCGCGCTCGCCGGTGAAAGCCGCACGGCGGCGGCGGTCCAGGAAAATAAAAATTCCACGGCCAGCAATTCGGCTTCGCTCGCGAACCTGGGCTTCGGCCAGCTTTGCAAAATCGGACTGGCGCTGACGTGGCCGCTGCTGCTCGTGGCGCTGGGCGCGTTGGGAATCTTCATCGCCCTGCTCGCGCGGAAGTGAGGCCGCATGGGTTTCCTCGATAAAAAACCGGACCCGATTTCCGACAAGCAACGCGCGCTCAACAACGAGATCGCCGCGCTGGAAGCGGAGATCAAGAAGCTCGATACGCAGTTGGCGCGCTCGCCATCGCCGAAATATCGTTCCACCGCGCAGCCGCATGGCCAGACCATTCCCCGGGCCGTCGAAAAAATAATTCCACCGCCGCCCGCCGGGCCGGTGTTTGAAGAAATCAAAGTGAAGCCGCTGCAAGCGCGCGACGATTCCGCCTCGCCGGATTATTACAACGAACTCGGCGTGCGCAAATACGACCTGCCCGCGTTGTGGAACCGGTGGCGAAATCATTTTCGTGGGCCGACCACGAGCAACCCGCGCCTCGTGAACTACCTCGCCGCCGGCGGCGTGCAGGGATTGAAGCCGTTGCGTTACGAAAAGCGCGTGGCCCGGAACCGCTTTGTGACGCTGGCGGTCGCCCTGCTGGTGCTGATGCTCGGTATTCTGGTGCTGTATTTGAAGCACTGGTGAGGCGGGAAGGGCAGCACTCCTCACGTCATGCCTGCCAACCAATCGGAATCGGTTCAGCAAAAAACTGTCAGCGATTGCACGATGGGCTGGAAGCGGTGGTAGTTCAAAACTTTTTCAATGTAAGTCGCGTTCAGCATTTTCCCCTCCTGCACCAGCAGCAATCCATTCGGCGTGTAGATGCCGCTCGCCAGCACCATGCCGGGGCGGAGTTCGGCCAGATTGATCTGGCGTTCGCGGCGCGGCACGGTGGCGATGGCTTGCGCGTGCAGAAAAATTTTCACCGCCTCGCTGTCGAACGCGCGGTCGGCCTCGGCCTTGATTTTTTCCACCGCTTCATCGTCGGGAATTTGCAGCGAGGCGAACGCCGCCGGCACGGCGAGCAGCCGCGCGAGCCACGGAATGTTTTCGCCAACGCGTTGGTCCGGATAACCGCGTCCGTCAAAACGTTCGTGATGGCCGCGAATGATGTGGCCGACTTGATCGAGCTGACTCACAAACTGCGCGAGTTCTTGGCCGAGAATCGGGTGCTGTTCAATGAGCGCGCGTTCGGCATCGGGCAACGATTGCGGGTCTTGCTGCCAGCGGCGGATGATCTGGCGCGGAATTCCCACGAGGCCGACATCGTGCAGAAACGCCGCGCTCTCCAGCGTGCGCTGTTCGTCAGGCGTGAGCTTGGCGATTTCCGCCATGTGATGACACAGTTGGTTCACGCGCCGCGCCTGCGTGCCGAGCGAGGGATAAAACGTCTGCATCGTGTGGACGCAAAGTTCGATGGAGCGAAATAAATTTGTCTCCAGCGCGGAATTCAGTTCGCCGAGTTTTTTATTTTGCGAGGCGGTGAGCTGCAACTGCGATTCGAGCGAGCGGTTCAAGTCCACAAGCTGCGCGTTCATGGACTGCGTGGCGCTTTGCAGGTGCGCGTTTTCGCAGATGAGCTGGTAGCGCTGAACGGCGTTCTTGACGGTGGCGATGAATTCCTCGTGCAGCCACGGCTTGATGATGAAGCGGAAAATTTCACCCTTGTTGATGGCGGCCACGATGGTGTCGAGGTTCAGCACGCCGGTGGCGAGCACGCGCGTGGCGAAGGGCTGGATCTGCCGCGCCTGGGCGAGCAGTTCGAGGCCGGTGAGTCCGGGCATCAACTGGTCGGAGACGATGACGGAAAATTTCTGGCGCTTCAATTCCGCAAGGGCTTCGAGCGGAGAATTGCAGGCGACGACGTGGTAACCGGAACGCAGCAGCGTCTGGTTCAACGCGGAGAGAAAAATCTTTTCGTCATCCACGACCAGGATCGGGTCGGTGGATTGCGGGAGTTCATCCGGAGCGTTCATTCCTGACTCCGCAGTTGGGGAGCGCGCCCGCCTCGGGCGCAGCGGCGCGCGCCCTCGCGCAACGTGGGTTGCGGGTGTAACTGGCTGGGACGTTTGAATCGTTTCCGTGCGTGCGGGATTTTTCGCGAGGGCGCGAAAAACTGCACCCGGGGCGGGCGCGCTCCCCATCCGATTTCGGAGGTCGGATTCATCCGGTAAAAAATTTCAGGTGGCGAAGGCGAGGCTGCCGTAGGAACGCTGGAGTAGTTTCACGTTTTGGCCGGCGGCGGCGAGTTCGGTGAGCTTGAGACCCGCTTCATCTTTGGCGTGCTGGAGCGCGGCTTGATTCTGCTGGGTCAGCTCGATGAGTTCGGTGATGTAGATTTTGATGTGGCGCTCCTTTTCGGCGCCGTCGAGTCCGGCGAGCTGCCATTCGCGGCGGGCCTCGGTCGTCAGGCGGCTGATGAGGGTTTGAAAATCACTGATGGCGAGCTGGCAGTCGGCGAGGAGATCCCAGTTGTGCGTGCGAATGGCTTTGGCCTCGGCGCGAGCCAGCCGGAGCCAGTCGCGATAGGCGTTGAGCAATTCGGTTTCGGAGTTCATGGCACGGTGAAGCGCGGGGCGGAAAATTTTTGCGGGGCGGAGGCACCGCCGGATTCTTGCGCGAGCATGGCGAACCAGGCGTCGCGGATTTCTTTGAGCATGGGCTGGATTTCGCGGACGCCAGCGGCGGATTTTTGGAAATTACTTTCCGTGAGGCGGCGCTCGAAATAGCTGTAAAGATTTCGCAGCGTGTCGGCAATTTCACCACCGGCGGTCATGTCGAGCGAGTTGTTAAGTTCGCGGACGATGTCGGTGGCGCGACCGAGATGGTTTTGAACGGCGGCGTTGCGCTCGGCAAAATCGGTGGACTGAAAACCGATGAGCGCGCAGTCGAGGGATTTGAGCGCGCCATCAAAAAGCATGAGGACGAGCTGGCCGGGCGGCGCGGTCTGGGTGGAAATCTGGCGGTAGGATTTGAACGGGTTGGCGGCGCGCGTGGGGTGCATGGCGGGGTTCAAAGTTTGCCGGCGAGAAATCCGGCGAGCTGGTTGAGAACTTTGGCGGAGGGATAATTGCCATCGGCCAGGAGTTCGCTGGCGCGGGCGATTTTTTCGGGACGCGCGGCGGGCGTCTGGTTTTGCGCGGACTGAAACGCGGCGGTGGTATCGAAGGAATCCGTGGCCGACGACGTGGTGGCGGAAGCCGCCGGGCGCGTGGTGGCGGGGCGGATGGGGATTTCGGAGCCGTAGCCGGTGATGAAATTGACGGGCATAATATTTTTTTGACGGGACCACCGGGCAAACACCCAGTCGTCGTTGTCAAAATGGTCATCGGAAGGATTCATAAGGCCTTGAGGATTATTTTTATCTTTGCACCGGGGCTGG
Organism: Limisphaerales bacterium; assembly: GCA_043776855.1. Lineage (GTDB taxonomy): Bacteria > Verrucomicrobiota > Verrucomicrobiia > Limisphaerales > UBA11358 > UBA11358. The sequence continues at coordinate 5,414 of JAYVQV010000158.1, forward strand.
GAACGATTGGCTGGCCGATGGTTTGCGTCAAAAGCGGTGCTGAAGCAACCGCAGTCCAAACGCTCCGCGTTGCCGGTGCGCCGCTGGCCGACGCGGAGCGTTTGGACTGCGGCTGGTTCACCGCCGCTTTGGAACCCGGTGCGATGGGAAATGTGCCGACTCCGTTTCGCGGATCGTGGTGCAGCAGATTTTTTGAGTTGGCGGATAATTTTTTCATGGGAACTGGACAGGCGAGACGCCTGTCCCACTATTTTTATCTTTCCGGCAACGTCTCCAGCAAGGCGGCGGCGGAATACCGGCCAAAGCGGCGGGGAGAATTGAGCATGGCCCAGTCTTTTTCCGCGACGAGCGGGAGGATGGGTTTTTCCGACTCGAACTTCACCGCCGCGCGCTGGACGGAGGGCTGCGCGGCGTCGAACATTTCATCCGCCGCCCAGATGATCTGCTGCGTGCGGGCGTCCACGAGCTTGAACCGCCAGCCGACGGCGAGCGGCGCGTAGGCGCGATACGCGGTCAGCTCGACGAACAGCACGCCGTCGCAATCGTATTCGCGGCGCAGGTAGGCGAAGAAATCCGGCGGCAACACTTCGCGGCCCGTCCACGCGGCTTGACCGGTGCGGGCGCGGAGAAAATTTCCGTTCACGGAAACGGCCTCGAATTTTTTTGTCTTCCCGATTTGCTCCAGCAACACCGGCGCGAGCGCTTCGCAACCGGCGGGCAGATCGCCGCTGGCAGTCGTGGCGGCGATGGGCAGCACGGCGACGCGTCGGAAATCGAGCGTGAGTTTTTTGGGATAGACGAAGACGTTGTCCGGGCTGAACTCGCGGCGGAACACGGTCGTCTGCAGGGGCGCAGTCTGGCAACTGACCAGCACACCGCTGATCGCGATGAAACCGGTGGACCGAACTGCGCGCCAAATCTTCTGGCGGCGACGGCGCAAGCCGGGGCCGGAATCGGCACTGAAATACATGGAACCCTTCCTCTGAACTTACCTGAAATTTTTCGTCAAGAAGCTCAAGTCCTGGTTGTTTTTGGCCTGGGCTTTTTCCATGGCCTGAAATGCTTTCGTCCAGGAGGCAACATCGGCGGCGATGATTTTTTCCTGCTTCGCGATCTGGTCATCAATGCCTTTGCTCTGTTTGGTGAGGGCGGTTTGATGATTCGTCACCGTGCCGGAATCTCCGACCATGGTGGTCAAAAACGAATCCAACTTCACCGCGAGACCGCTGGTGGAGTCGGATAAAAGATTTTTGACCTCGCCCAGATGACTCGTGAGAGCCGAGGAGAGCGCGGCGGAATCGAGCGTGACGGTGTTGTTGTTGCCGTTGGACTTGATGCCGAGCCCTGCCAGTTGACTGAACGTGGCGGAAAGCCCGGTGATGGAGACCGGTGAAAAAGTATTGGAGCGCAGACGCGTCGCGACGTTCGCGGCGTCCACATCGCCCGTGAGCGTGCCGGCGGTCACCTTGCCGGTGGAGTCCGTGGAACTCGCGGCGTTGCTGGTGACGTAGGACTGCACGTTGTTGTAGGCGGTAACAAAATTCTGGAGAGCGGAGGTGATGGCGGTGGTGTCGGTGCTGACGGCGACATTCGTCGTGCCGGTGGTCAGCGCGTTGACGGACAAACCCGCGATGCCGGAGCTGGTGCCGTCAATGGTGTTCGTCTGGCTCACGAGGGTGCTGCCGCCGTTCACGGTGTAATTCAAATCCGTGCCGCGCGTGAGTGTGCCGCCGGAAAGTCCGCTGGCGGCGAGAAAATTTCCAGCGACATCAGCGAGCGTGATGTTCGTGTCGCCGCCGGATTTATTTGCGAGCGAGAAACGGTTGTTCGTGGTGTCGTAACTGGCGGTGACACCGGCGGCGGAATTGTTGATGCGGTCGAGGACGTTCGCGGTGGAATCGGCGGTGGTGTCGTAGCTGATCGAAACGCCGTTCACCGTGAACGCGCCGCCCGTGCCGCCGGTGACGGCGGTGGCGAAATCGGCGGCGTTCAGTTTTTCCGAAGTGTTAATGCGCCCCAGCGTGCCGGTGCTGGTGATGACGCCGGTGTTCGTGCCGTTGTAGAGCTTGGCGACGGAAAGAAAATTGCTCGTGTCCGCGCCGCTGCCGAGGACGATGGCGGACGCGCTGGTCAAAGTGATTTTGTCCGTGGTGTTGTCGTAGCTGGCGGTGACGGCGTTGCTGGTGGCGGTGGCAATTTTATCGAAGACATTCTGCATCGTGTCCGTGGTGGCGAGCGTGACTTGCGCGCCGTTCACGGAAAAAGTTCCGGCGGTGACGGCGGTGGCGAAATTCGCCGCGCCGACCGTGACGCTGCTGGCGTCGCCGGACGGGATGATCGCGCTGCTGACATTGCCCGCGCCGCGCAACGTGGCGGCGGTGGCGAGCTGGGTGATGTTGAAAGCGTAAGTGCCGTTCGGCGTGGCCGTGCCCGCGCTGGCGGTGGCGACGGCGGTGGCGGAACTGGCGGCGGAGCGGGCGTTGTAAAGCGAGGTGTCCTTCAAAGATTGCGCGGCGGTCTGCAACTGCGAGAGGTAGGACTTGATGATGTTGAAGGCGGAGCTTTTCCGGTTGATGGCGGTCTGGTTGCGGAGCCAGACGGATTCGGGCGCGCGCTCGGCCTGCGCGAGTTGGGAGACGACGGTTTTCCAGTCGAAGCCCGACGCGAGTCCGGCGATGGACAAATCAACGCCCGAGGTGCTTGGCATAATTTTATTTTTTCTGCGTTTTCTTTTTCGCGATAAAACCCCGGGCGGCGGCGGGCGCCGCCCGGGGAACATTTCACCGGTTTTTACGATCCGTCGGTTTAGCCCAAAAGGCGGAGGACGGATTGCGGTGACGAGTTGGCCTGCGCGAGCATCGCCGTGCCGGATTGGACGAGGATGTTGTTTTTCGCGTAGTTCGTGCTTTCCTGCGCCACGTCCACATCGGTGATGCGGCTTTTGGCGGCGGAGAGGTTGTTGCTCAAGGAGCTGAGCTGGTCATTGTGATAACCGAGCGTCTCGATGTTGGCACCGATGTTCGCACGATCCTTGGCGAGCTGCGTGATCGCGGCTTTGACGTTGGTCAAGGCCGTGGCCGCATTCGCCGACGTGTCAATCGTGGAGCTGGTCGCCGTGGTGTAGGTGGTGTTACCCAGGTTCACACCGACGTTGCTGAACGTGTTCGCATCGCTGTCCGTGGTCACGTTGAGCGTGGTGCCGCTGAACAGGCTGACGCCGTTGAAGTCCTTCTTGGCCGCGTCACCGACATAGGTGGCGAGGGTGGAGAACTCCGTGTTATACAACGAACGGTCGCTGTCCGTCTTGGTGACGTCCTGCGACAGCACGGAGAGTTCGGACATGCGGTTGAGCGCGTCATTCACCTTTTGCAGATAACCGTCCTGCGTCTGGTTGAATGAGATGGCGTTGCCCACGTTGCTCTGCGCCGCGTTGGTGCGGGAGATCTGGGCGTTGAGCTTCATTGACACGGCCAAGCCCGCCGAGTCGTCCGCAGGCGAAGTGATCTTCGAGCCGGATGACAGGCGTGCGAGTGACTTGCTCAAGTTAGAACTTGATTGAGCAAGCAGGGTTGCGCTGGATTGTGCGGTAGTATTTGTATTGATGACCATAACTGACTCCTTCCATGAGTCACCCCTTGCGGGGTTTTGGATGTTTTGAACAAGGCATCCCTGCCTCGGAGCGGACTTTTTTATAGAGGCGTCCACCCGAATTATTCCCCCGGCCGTTTGCGGTCGCCGTCACCGTTGTCCGGCTGATCATTATCCGTGAACCACACTGATAACTGGCGATCTGCCTGACACCCAACCTATCGGCGGAAGCCGCCGGGACTTTAATCACTAAAAAACATCGGTGAACATGGGTGATCGCCTAGCCAGTCCCGGCCACGGTTTCATTGCCATCAGAGATCTCTGCAAAAGGGGTGTCTCCGGTTGCGGAGCGCGGGTCTGTGACCCGCAGCGGCTTGATTTGCAACGAGGCGTGCTGCGGCTCACAGAGCCG
>JAYVQV010000159.1:0-2426 GCA_043776855.1 Limisphaerales bacterium
CGGCCAACGCGCGGCGCACGGCTCGCTGGTGGGGTCAACTCTTTACAGCATCATTCCAAACTGGCAGCTTTTCTGGCTCGCCGACGCGATTGATGAAGGGAAAACCACCTTTCACTGGGGCTACGTCGCCAAAGCGCTGGGCTACGCGGTTTGTTACGTCGGCGCGGCGCTCGCAGTGGGCGTGGCGCTGTTTGAGGAACGTGAGTTGAGTTGAAAAATCGAACAATATGTTCAAAATATGACGCGGTCTAGTTAGTGCTTTGAAAGCAAGATTCCGAATTAACAAAAAAGTAAATATTATGTCAACCTACACACTTAAACTGGTCGGTGTTGATGAATCTGGTTCTATTGGACGGCAACTAAAAGCAACTATCAATTCGACATCCATAAATTTCACTGGAACCACCAACCGGCATCACATCATTGCCAACAGTGTTCCAATCAGTGAGCCGACGAATGTGCCGATTTCCGTAAAAGTGTTGGAATGGGACAAGCAAGCAGTTGATGGGCCTTACTCCGGATCGGCGAACATATTTATTGACCCGGCCAACACAAACAACCCCGTGGCATCAGTCCCAATAAAAATCCTGAAGTAAATCGCCTTGAAAAAAACAACGCTCCAAAAATCTTATCTGTTGCCGCTGGCGGTTCTTCCGCTATTTGCGATCTATTTGTGCAGCCCAAGTTTTGTCCACACTGCCAATACAAACCAAGGGCATACCTACATGAGTGGCTGGCAACATGATTATCTTTTTGCAGATTGCTTGGTTCATCTCCCGAGCCTAAACCGGGCAGAAGCTATAACTGCAGTTTGTATTGCTTTGCCGGTGCTATTGGCGGAAGCGGGCTTTTGCATCCTGCCACTCCTGCATCTTAAAAAGTTCTTTGGCAGGCCGTGGTTGCAGTTTTTTTTGGCGGGAATTTTTTTAGCCGGCTGCATTGGTTTTGGTTGGCTCGTCATATATGGCTTCAGAATGAAATATGGTGTGGGTCAAGGCGTCTTTTTTTGGCTGATGGCGGTGGGTTGTGCATTCGTTTATTGCTTACTGCCCTTCAGGGCGGCTGGTCAACACGATAACCGATAAAAATTTTTAGCTGATTTGCTTTTTTAACATCACTGATTCCCGTGGAACGCAACACAAAACAAAACGGACTGGTGAATCTGGTCATCGCCGTGCTGGTGCTCATCGCCGCCGTCGCCGTCACCGCGTTGGTAAAATCACTCGCCGGGCAGGCCGCGTCCGTCTTTCTGGCGCTCGGCGCGCTCGTGGCGTTCGTGAGCTGGTTCCAGATGCGCCTCGAAGAAAACGAGCGCCTCGAAAAACTGGAACTGGACGAACTCGCCCGTAGTCGGGGCGCGTCTTTGTTTGAAGCGAACGATACCGGCAGCTTTCCCGCCCGCAACGCGCGTGAGCAGTTCGAGAAATTCATTGTCCCCGGTTTCACCATCTTCCTGATGCTCGCCGCCGCCGCCGCCGCGTGGTTTCTCTGGCAGTTTAGCGGGAAAAATCAGGTGACCGTCGTCTCCACCAACGCCACCGCGTCACTGTCGTTGTTCGCGATTTTTGCGCTGCTGCTCTTTTTGTTCGGCCGTTTCTCCGTGACGATGGCGCGGTTGGAAAAGCATCGTTTGCTCCAGCCTGGCGCGAGTTTTCTGCTGGCGGGCGCTTATGTTTGTGCGCTCGTGGCGCTCGGCATCGCGGGCGTGGAGGCCAAGCATCCGCGCGCGGATTTCTGGGTGGCGCGCGGCCTTTGTATCTTGCTCGCGTTACTGGCGACGGAAAATCTCCTGACGCTGCTGCTGGAAATGTATCGCCCGCGCGTGAAGGGCAAAATCGCCCGCCCGCTCTACGACAGCCGCGTGGTCGGGCTGCTCGCGCAGCCGGAAGGTTTGTTCACCACGGCGGCACAGACGCTGGATTATCAATTCGGCTTCAAAGTTTCCGACACCTGGGTTTTTCAGGCGCTGAAAAAAAATCTCGCCGCGTTTGTCCTGATTCAACTCTCGGTGTTGATTCTTTCCACCATGTTCGTTTTCGTGGACGCGGGTGAACGCGCGGTGCATGAGCGTTGCGGCAAACCCGCCGGAGTTTTTGAGCCGGGCGCGCATTTCAAGCTGCCGTGGCCGATTGATCAGGTCTATCGCTTCCACACCGAACAGATTCAATCCTTCGCCGTCGGCTACACGCCGGATGAAAAAAATGAAGGCGCGGGCATCGTTCTCTGGACCGTCGCCCACGCCAAGGAAGAAAATTTTCTTGTCGGCAACCACGCTTCCGCCGCCACCGGCACGAACAGCAAGCCCGTTGGCCTCATCACCGTCAGCATCCCGGTGCAATTTCAAATCACGAACGTCACCGACTGGGTCTATAAAAATTCGCAGCCGGATGAATTGCTCCAGAACATTGCCACGCGCGAAGTCGTGC
>JAYVQV010000160.1:0-9383 GCA_043776855.1 Limisphaerales bacterium
TGTGTTTCCGAAAAAACATTTTCACCCCACCTGACCTAGAACTATTGACACACCGATTTTCACACTGCCACTGACCAACTACTAATGACACTTGCCCGATTAACACAGATAAACACGGATGGAAAAATTATTTAATGACTTCGACCCAAGACGAATCAAATTCCAATGCTTTCAAAACTGCATCCTTGTTCAACTCCGGTGGCTTTCTAATTTTAATGGCAAGTCTGTCTTTTGGAACTTCCTCGATAATCGTGAACTGCGAACCATGAGGCTGCCATGTGAATTTATGAATCTCGACTTTATCGCGAACTTCATATCCCTCCAAGTTGTCGTCTTCATTCCAAGACCACTTGTAGTTTTCGGCCTGATACAAAGAAGTGTCCACTTCAAACGCAGCCACTTCAAGGAGGTCATCTGATTTGATGAGAACAATCGTGCGGACGTGTAAAAACTTTTTTCGCACATCACCCACACGGCTATTCCAAATACTCAAAACTTTTTGCCCCTGCTCATCAGCGTCAACATCCTTCACTCTTTTTTGGTCGAAAGAATACGACGTGGAATTTCTTCCTGAAATCAGGCGGATTCGTTTTGCTTTGGCTGGGTGAGCGTTCTTCACCGTCTTGCAACCCCAAGCGCATTGCTGATAAATCACGTCGTCCAAGCCAACATTGGACGGAGTCCATTTTGCACCAACGAGCCTCGCAAAAATTTCTTCCCAATCTTCGCCCATCAAACGCGGCGTGCCACGCGCGGCCAAATGATAAACGATTTCCCTGCCAAGATTCAGCGGGAAGTTTTTTAGGCAACCAATTTGGCTTTTGCAATTCCTGAACGAAAAATCCTTTCTGGATTCAATCGCTGACTGTTTGCCGCCGAGTTGAAAGCCTCTTCGATAATGCACATTGCTTGCGTTACTTTTGAATCTGTTCCCTTCAAATCCAATTCTGCAACTGCGGCGAGTAAATTGGTGCGAAGCTCGCCAAGTGTTCCCACTCCGTTTCGTTCGTTTTTTATTTTCATAATTAGATTTCATACGCTGGTTGACCACGACACTTGAACGACCACTCGTTCCTTGCGCGTGAACTTTAGACTGCTGGATAACGGATTGCGGTAAATGTCGTGAGCTGGCACTTCCCGGAAATTTTTTACGATAAACAGAAAAAAGCGGTCTGACAAAGACGAGGCTACATCGTATTCCTTTGGCGTCAGCGCAAGACTTCCGGTTCGGTCTTGTAACCCTTTCACTTCAACCGCCAAAAAATCATCGCTGGCCTTGCGCGAAAGCCGGAAGTCATATCCGCAGCCGAGCCGAGTCGTGTTTTCAAGTGAATAATCCTTAAACTCTGGAAGTTTCGGCTGGATTGCCTCAAAATAATGTTCAGCAGCTAGGCCGGTAATTAGTCGCTTCGCAAAATGTGAGCCACCATCTTTCTTCTCCTCTTTGCTTTCTGAAACACTCAAGGCGTTTTCGTCATAATCTACAAACGATTTCAACAAAGCTGAAAAAGTTTCGAGGTCGAGGTCTTTGTATTTTTTGTAAACCTCAACACAGTATTCGCGCCGAGGCCGCTTGTGCCAGCCTTGCCGTCTGTTTGGGAAAAGCGGATCAAATTCATCGCGATAGTTTTTAATCGAAGCCGGCCTTGAACCCAAACCATACCCAATGACATTGAACGCCTCCTGAAAACTTTCAAAACCGAGCTTCTTCAGGCCAAGCGAATCGTATTTTGAAAGATAAAGCCCAGCGAGTATGAGCTTTTCCCTTGAACTGATTCGTTGTGCGTCGAGTAGCATTTTAATTTTGTCCGGCAAGAAGTTTTACGTTTTCGAAAACAAATGCTTTTGGACGCTTTGCTTTGATGATTCGAGCAATGTCAAAAAACAAAGTTCCGCGTGTGTCCTCAAAACCTTTCATGTGACCGATGATGCTGAACGGCTGACAAGGAAAACCACCAAGCAATAAGTCATGGTCAGGGATAAGTTTTTCATCCACGGTCTTGATGTCGCCAACCGGTCGGTCGCCAAAATTTGCTTCGTAAGCGGTCTGACAATCTTCGTCAATGTCTGACGAAAAAACACAAACCGAATCAAAACCCTGCGCGGGCGCAGCTTGGTTCATAGCCACGCGGAATCCGCCAATTCCGCAAAACAAATCAATGTAGCGGATGACTTTTGGCTGATGATTTCCGTTGCCGTTGCGCGTGTTCATTTTCTGCTCGCATCATATTCGATTGGCACGATAGCGCAAATTCCAAACGAGGGAATCCGTGTCTATCCGTGTCCATCCGTGGTTAAAATTCCTTCTTCACTTCCGCGCCTTGTCACGAATCTCAATCAACTTCTTCATCACGCCATACAGATTGCCGTTCCACTGCTTCGTGCCGAAGGCGTCGTGAAGCTGCTTGTAGAGCGCGTAAAGTTCCTTGTAAACCGCGTGCGCTTTCGGGTTCGGCTTATAGACGGTCGGCTTGAGGCCGGTCATCTTCTTCTGCGCGGTGGCGAAATCCTTGTGCGCGCCCGCGACGACCGCCGCCGCGATGGCCGAGCCGAGCGCGCAGGTCTGCGCCGAGCGCGAAATCTTCATCGGCCGGCCCGTGATGTCCGCGTAGGTCTGCATGACGAGCGCGCTTTTCTCCGCGATGCCACCGCAGTTCACCACTTCAGAAATCTTGCAGCCGTATTCCTCGTAGCGATTGATGATGGTCAACGCGCCATAAGCCGTCGCCTCGATGAGCGCGCGATAAATTTCCGCCGGCGTTGTATAAAGCGTCTGGCCGATGAGCAGGCCGGTGAGCTGCTGGTCCACGAGCACGGTGCGATTGCCGTTGTTCCAGTCGAGTGCGAGCAAGCCGCTTTCGCCGGGTTGAAGTTTGAGCGCCGCCTCGTTCAAATCGCCATGCGACAAAACTTTTTTTCCATCAGACGGTTGGATGTAATTCACCAGCCAGTTGAATAAATCGCCGACCGCCGATTGACCGGCCTCGATGCCGAAGTAGCCGGGAACAACGCTGCCGTCCACGATGCCGCAAACGCCGGGGATGTCCGCCAACGTAGCGCGGGCGTCCCGCCTGCGACCCACAGGCGAGACGCCTGTGCTACGGCTGGGCGAAATCGCGATGTCGCAGGTGCTCGTGCCAATGATCTTCACGAGCGTGCCGGGCTTCACGCCCGCGCCAATTGCACCGGTGTGCGCGTCGAACGCGCCGACCGTCACGGGAATGCCCGCCGACAGACCGGTGCGCTTGGCCCAATCCATCGTGAGCGTGCCAACGGCGGAATCCACCGCGAGCACGCGCTTCGGCAAACGATCTCGCAATGCGCCGAGCTTTGGGTGCAGCTTGGAGAGAAATGCCTTGTCGGGGTAGCCGCCCCACGCCGCGTTATACATCGCCTTGTGACCAGCGGCGCAAATGCCAGCGATGAATTTGTCGGGATGCAATGTGTCCGTGAGCGCGGCGGGAACAAAATCGGAAAGCTCGATCCACGCGTGCGCGGCGTTGAAAACTTCCGGCGACGTTCGCAGGCAACGCAGCACCTTGCTCCAAAACCATTCGCTCGAATAAATACCGCCGCACTTGGCGAGATACTGCGGACGAATTTTTTGCGCGAGCGCGGTGATCTCGTTCGCCTCGTCCACGCTGGTATGATCTTTCCACAACCACGCGAGCGCGGCGGGATGGTTCGCGAATTTTTTCTGGAACACGAGCGGCTGGCCGTTCGCATCCACGGGCAACGGCGTGCTGCCCGTCGTATCCACGCCGATGCCGATGACCTGCTCGCCGCTGAAACCCTTGACGGATTTTTTCGCAGCGGCGATGGCCTGCTTGATGGTGATCTCCGCGCCTTCGAGATAATCCGCCGGATGCTGGCGGGCAAGGTTCGGGTCGCGCGCGAGCACGACGCCGGTTGTGCCGTGGCGGTAAGTCCAAACAGCGGCGGCAATCTCCGCGCCGTTGGCGACGTTGACAAGCAAGGCGCGAACGGAGTTCGTGCCGTAATCCAGACCGATGGTATATTTTGCTGACATAAAAATTTCTAAAAATCTTTTTTCATTTCCAAAATCAAACTACTCAAACAAAAGCCCGCACCTCACCCCGGCCCTCTCCCCTCCCTCCGAGGGAGCGGAGAGGGAGAAACGCTCGCAGCGTTTTTGCAAATCCAGCGCTGACTTCTGCTCGGTTGCGCTCAAATTTTAAGCGCCTATCCAACGGCTGTTCCCGCTCCCAGCGGGAGAGGGTCAGGGTGAGGGAGAAACCACCGCTCACCAATAACCAATATTTTCCATTCACGAACGCGCCGAGCTGGTGCTCGGCGCTCCATCCGTTTTCACTTCACCCGCTGCACGCGCAGACCGAAAAGACCGCCAGCGTAATTGCCAGGTTGCGCCTGAAATTTCACCGTGACCGAATCCTTCCCGCTGGCGAATTCTGCCGGGATGGCATACGTCGCATCCCAAAATTCACCGGGATGGTTGTGTAGCAATTTCTGCGACGCGATTCTATTTCCGTCCACGAGAATGTCAAAGTTGCGCTCGCCATTTTCATCACCCCACCAAGTGCAGACGAGTTCGTTGGCGGTGAGGCGATCCAATTTTAATTCGTAGGAAAACCAGCCGCCGTCGTGGGCGTGGCGCAGCTTGCGACCGAGCGCTTCGACGGGATCAGATTTCTCACCGCGAACTTTGTGGTCGGTTTCGGATTGCAGTTCGCCGGTGCGAACGGAGTCCACAACCCGCGCTTCATCCGCGACGCGCTTCGCCTCGGCGGCGGCGAGTTCGGCGGCCTGCGCCTGCCATTCAGTTTCAGAAAGTAATTTCCAATAAACCGAGTAACGCTCCCGGTGCAGACGATAAAACGGAATCAGCGTCACATCCTGCGGCCGCCCGAGGCCATGCGTGCGGAACACCAGGCTCGGAGCGCCGAGCACCTGCCCGGCTCGATCCGATTGATTCACCGACGAGCCGAGCGGGTGCTCGGCGCTCCGTTCACGCTCGACGTGCTTCAACAGATCATCCGCCGTGCCGACGAAGACCGGCGCGGACGGCGCAGGCAACCGGCTGTAATCAGTCTGGCCTTTGGCAAACGGATTTGGCATGGCGTTGGTGCCGAGTTCGCCGGCGAGAACAATCGGGCCGTAGAGCAAGGCGATTTCGTTGGTTGTGCCGGGGAGAAATTCCGTGTGCAGCTTCAGCGGCAACTGGATTTTCACCTCGTCGCCGTCGTGCCACTCACGCGAAATCGCGGCGTAACTTTGGGGTGATGAGGTCGCTTCAATCTTCACTGTCACGCCGTTCACAGAAATTTTCACGCCGTGTTCCGCCCACGCGGGCTGGCGGATTTTCAGCGCGAATTTCTGCGGGCGGGCGGTTTTGATTTTGAGAACGCTCGTGTCACTCTCCGGAAATTTTGTTTCTTGGCGGACGGAAATTTTTCGCTCCGCCCAGTTCAGTTCGGAAGCGATGAAGAGGTTGACATAGAGCGACGGAGTGCCGGAGGTCGGCGCTCCGTCTTCGTGAAAATAAATTGTGTCGCCGTATTTGGAATGGTTCTCCATGCCGGTGCCGACGCAGCACCAGAAAGAATTTTCCGGCGTGGAATACGTTTTGAAATGGCCCGGCTTGAGCGACATGAGATAGACAAACATCCCCGTCTCCGGGTCTTGCGACGCGAGGATGTGGTTGTAAAGTCCGCGCTCATAAAAATCCATCTTCGCCGCATCCGGCTTGAGCGCGAACAACTCGCGCGTGAGCTTGAGCATATTGTAAGTGTTGCACGTCTCGGTGGTGTCCGTGCTCAAGTGCTTGGCAAAATCATTCGTCGGAAAGAAATGTTCGTGGTCGCTGTGGCCGCCGATGACAAAGGAGCGCCGTAGCGCGACGGAATCCCAGAACGTGTTCGCGATGGTCAGAAATTTTTCGTCGCCGGTGAGTTCGTATTCGCGCGCCGCGCCGATAATTTTTGGAATCTGCGTGTTCGCGTGAAGGCCGTTTAATTTATCTTCACCGCGCGCCAGCGGGTCGAGCACACGCGCGTGGTTGAAGGCGGCGGCGAGCGCGAGATAATTCGTATTGCCGGTGACGGCGTAGAGATTGGCGAGCACTTCATTCATGCCGCCGTGCTCGGCATCGAGCGACTTCTGCATCTGCGCGCGCGGGAGGGCGTCCACGCGGAACTTCACCCAGTCGGCCATCTTCACGAGCACCTCGAGCGCCTGCGCGTTGCCGCATTGCTGGTTGGCGTCCAACAGACCGGCCATGACTTTGTGCAACGTATACCACGGAACCCAAACCGGCTTGCCAGTTTCCACGCGGTCAATGAACGATTCGGGAAACGCGGAAAGATAACCCGCGTGAAAACCCGCCGCCGGAGAATTGCTCTGGCACTTCGCGAGTTCGGCGACGAGGTAATCCGCGCGCACTTTGAACCGCGCATCGCCGGTGCTCGCATAAGTCAGCGCGAGCGCGGAAAGATAATGGCCGAGCGCGTGTCCGCGAATCTCAATGTTCGGCTCCTCCCAACCACCGAGCGGCTTCGCGCTGGACGGCAGGCCGACGTTCACGCGGAACGTGTGCAGCCAGCGATTTGGTTCGATGGAGAGCAGATAATTTTCATTGCGCTGCATCGCGTCGCGGAACGGGCCAGCGAGCAACTTCACTTCCGAGAGCGGGAACGGCTCGGCGGCGCGCGGAACTTTGGGCGCGGGCGCGTCGGCGAAAGCTGAAATGACGAAAAGGACTAAAGCGACGGAAGGGACGACAAATGATCTGGCGTTAAGTTTGTTCCTCATGGCTCAAGAATTTTGGCGCGGAAGAATTGCAGCGGCGGATTCGTGGAGACCGTGCCGACGAGAATGTTGGTGGTCGTCAGCAGGCCGTAGATCGGGTCGTTGCCCGGCACGTTCCACGTCGTCCAGTTCAGCAAGTCGGTGCTGGCCTCGATGACGATGCCGAGATTCGACGGCGCGCGATAGCCGACCGCCACTTGAGCCGTGTTTGCGGCGATGGAAGTTTTCCAATAACTCGCGGCGTTCGTCGGCACGGTGCCGGTGAGGTATTCGGTGTAATTGTTCACGCCGTCGCCGTCGGGATCGGCAGTGGAATTCGTCGCGCTGCCGGTGAGCGTGGGAAATTGCGCGAGCCATTGCGCGTAGGTGATGTGCGCGGGCAATTCGTTGGCGATCCAATTTTGAACGAGCGCAATCGCATTCGGATCAAGCGCGTGCGTGGCGAGCGGCGGCATCCGGGAAAAGCCGTTCGTATTTTGCAGGCGCATTAAAACGACGGAATGATTCGGGTCGCCGGGAACCACAAGTTTGTTCGCAGGATTGCCGCCGTCGTTCGCCACGGGCAGGCCGTTGACGAGCATCGTCTGCGCGAGCGTGAGGTAGGAGCGCGCGTCCCACGAGGGCGGCCCCGCGCCGCCGGGCTGATGACATTGCACGCAGTTCACGGCGAGATAGGAACGCACGCGGTATTCGAGGCTGTAATTATTATTGGTCGCGTTCGCGAACGCCGGGAGAAAATGCGCGGCGGGTGGCGAGGCGCTGAAATAACCGGCGGCGTTCAGCAAATCAACCTGGCTGCCGGTCACGCCATTCATCGTGTTGGTGCGATTCATCTGGCGCGTGTTGAACGTGAGCGCGAGTCCGCCGACGGCGGTGTGGCACGAGAGACAACTGGAGCGCGAGGGAATTTCCCAAACGGCGGTCGTCGGCACCCCGGCGTTGGTGATGGTGAGGTTGAAAAGATCGCCACTGTCGGCAGCGAGGAACGCCTCGTCCTGCGTGTCGTTCCATTTGTAACTGACGCCGTAAATGCTGTTCGTGGTCTTGACGAGAAAGCGCGTCTCGATCCGTTTCTTCGTCGCCGGATTTCCGCGTTCCATTTCCATGTCGAAATGTTTGATCCACACCATGCCGGCAGGCAGCGTCCAGTTCGTGTCCGTGGCGAAGCCGACGGTGTTCGTCAAATTGGGAATCGCGAACCAGCGGCGCTTCACCGCGTAGTCGGACCAGAAAGTGACGTTCGGTTCGTAGGCAACAATTCCCGGATTCGGCGCGAGCGTGGCGAGATCGGCGAACGTGCCGGTGTCGCTTAATTTTTGCGGGAACGTCGAGCCAGCGGTGTCAACCACGACGAGGCGCTGGATTTTATTTTGCAGATAATTGCAGAAGAGCGGATCTCCGTTGGACGGATCAGCGCCGAACGCCGCGAGGCCAGTCTGTCCGCCGAGCCGCTCGACCGTGACGGTGTTCGTCGTCGGACGGCGCAGCGCCCAGATGTTTCCGCCCGTGTCGAAGTCGCCAAAAAGATACGCGTTCGTCAGCGCAGAAATTTTGTTGCCGCGATACGGCAGGCTGCCGCAAACGTCGAGACCGGCGAAAGCGGGGTCCGCGCCCGCGACGGCGTTGTGCGGGTATTCCCAAGTCGGGCCGTCGCGAACGTAGCCGGCGGGCGGCCCCGACAATCCGGTCTTGCCGGTGTAAAGATTCGTCGTGAGATGCGTGCCTTCAAAATACGGCCAGCCGTAGTTGCCGCCTTTTTTCACGACGTCCACTTCCTCATACAAATCCTGGCCGACGATGCCCGCCCAAATTTCTCCCGTCACCGGATCAATGCTGAACCGCCAGCAATGCCTCATGCCGATGCAGTAAAATTCGCCGCGCAAATAATTTGTGTTGATCGCCACGCCGTAAAGATTCGTCACGCCGAGAAACGGATTGTCGGACGGGATGCTGTAATACGCCTTGCCGAAACCATCGAGCGGAATGGTCAGCAGCGGATTGCTCGCGTTCTGCGGCGGCTTGGGTTCGAGATTGCCCGCCTTCTTGTCCACATCAATGCGGAGGATTCCCGCATACAAACTTTTGTCCAACTTCTGCGCGTTGGTGTGGACGTTGTATTGATCGCCTTCGTCGCCCATGCTCATGTAGAGATAGCCGTCGTTGCCGAAATGCAAATCGCAGCCGTTGTGGTTAAACGCCACTTTCGTCGTCTGAAACAGCATGACCTGCGTGTTGGTGTTGACGGTGAGGTTCGTCGGATTCGCCGTGAAGCGCGAGAGCCGCACCATGTAGGGATTGCCGCCGGGCGCGATGTAGGCGGTGAAAAAAATTCCGTTCGTCGCAAAGCCGGGATGAAATTCTGCGCCTAACAATCCGAGTTCGCCATCGCTGGCGCTGTTATCGAAAGCCAACTGGTTGGAAATATTCAGGAAGACCGACCGCACCGGATTCGTCACCGTCACGTCAAGGTAGGAAATGTAACCGCGCCGCTCGACGATAAATAATTTGTTCGTGTAAGCCGCGCCGCGCGGCGTGACGAGCGCGAGCGGCTGCGCGATGGTGAGTCCCGGAAAAGCATCCACCACTTGATAACCCGT
>JAYVQV010000161.1:0-2419 GCA_043776855.1 Limisphaerales bacterium
CATCGGCTACGCGGAATTCAAGCGCCGCACCGGCATGAGCGAGGCCGTGGCCGCGCGCTGCGGCGACACGAACGACCGCATTGATTTCGTCCTGAAAACCTTCGGCGTGCCCGCGCCAAAATTCGTCGCGGATGTCTCGCTAAAAATTTCCGACGTGATGCAGCGCAAAATCTTGAGCGTGCGTCCGGAATCCACGGCGGCGGAAGCGTTGCGCCTGATGGATGAAAAAAATCTCCGCCTGCTGCCTGTGCTGGACGACGCGCAGAAATGTCGCGGCCTGCTGTCGCTGTTTAAGTTGAGCAAATTTCTTTTCCCCGCCGTGAGCCGCAAGGGTGGTGAACATAATTCCCGCGAAGTCGTTTCCGCGTTGTCAGGGCTGGCGAAAACGCTGGACGGCCAGCTTCTAGTCGGGTTCGACGCGGAGCGCGAGGAAGAATTAATCCTGATGATTGGCGCGATGAGTTTGGAGTCGTTCACGGCGCGACTGGAAAAATTTGCGCCGGAAAAATTATGCGTGATTGTCGGCGACCGCTGGGACATTCAGAACGTCGCCATCCGCGAAGGCGTGCGCGTGCTCATCGTCACCGGCGGGCTGGCGGTCGAACCGAAAACCGTCGAGGCCGCGCGTAAAAATAATGTCAGCGTCATCTCTTCGCCGCACGATTCCGCGACCACCGCGTCGCTTTGCCGCGCGGCGGTGGCCGTGAGCTACGTCTTGAATGAGCAGTTTCTCTGCTTCCGCGAGAACGCGCCGCTCGCCGCCGTGCGCGACGAAGCGATGTCCTCCGGCTACCAGGCGTTTCCCGTGCTGGGCAGCGAAGGCCAGACCGTCGGCATTTTGTCGAAGACGGATTTTCTGAAAACCGTCACGCGCAAATTAATTCTCGTGGATCACAACGAACTTTCCCAAGCCGTGCAAGGCGCGGAAGAGGTGGAGATCATCGAGATCATTGATCATCACCGCATCGGCGCGCTCGCCACGCAGCAGCCAATTTTGTTCCGCAACGAACCCGTCGGCTCCACCTGCACGATTGTGTCGGATTGTTTTTTTCGCAACGGCGTGGAAATGCCGCGCGCCATCGCCGGGCTGATGCTCGCCGGCTTGGTTTCTGACACGCTGAACCTGACTTCGCCCACGACCACGCCGCGCGATGTGGAAATTTTGAAGAAGCTCGAAGCGCTTTCGCAGGTCAACGCGCGCGAGTTCACGGAAAAACTTTTTGCCAGCGGCTCGCTGCTCACGCTCAAGCCCGCGCCGCAAGCCGTCACCACCGACTGCAAGGAATACGCCGAACACAACCTCAAGTTCAGCGTCGCGCAGATCGAGGAGATCGGCTTTGAGCAATTCTGGAAACGCAAAGACGAACTGCTCGCCGCGCTGGAAAGTTACCGGGCGAAGCGCGCGTATCATTTCTCCGCGTTGCTCGTGACCGATGTCACCACGCAAAGCTCGCTGCTGCTGGCCGTCGGCGACGAAAAATTCGTCAAGCGCATTGACTATCCGCGCCTCGAACCCGGCATCTACGAATTGCGCGACGTCGTCTCCCGCAAGAAACAACTGCTGCCGTATCTCACGCACTGCCTGCGCGAAACGGAAAAGGGTGTGAAGGGTTGAAATTAATTTTAACCCAGATTCCGAAGTTGAAACCGCGAATGGACGCGAATCCACGCGAATGGGAACGGGATGGGTTGCGGGTGGTGGCCGGGGAATTTTCCGGCGGGCAACGCCCGCCATAGTGGCACAGGCTTCCAGCCTGTGTGTTCATTCCCATAAACTCACAGGCAAGATGCCTGTGCCACTACGGAGTTCAGGTTTAACGCTTGCCGCGCAGATAATTTTGCACCTCGTCGTGGTCGCCCGCGAAGTCGAAAGCTAAAATTCCTTTTTCTGCGGAAAAAACCAGGCGTAGTTTCAAATCAGTCCGGCACTCGAAAGTGTCCGGCGCGATTTTTCGGATGCTCAAACCGCTGTGAACGTGAGGCTGGCCGAACGACGCCTGAACTTTGCGCAAAGTTTCGAGCACATCGGCTTCTTGGCCGACGATGCACTTGCGGAAGCGGGCGGTGGTTTTAATCTCGCAAGGCACTGATGTCTCCGGTGAAGGTTTTCAGCGTGCCGCGTTTACGCTCGGTGGCGATGTTCTTTTTAATCCGCCGGCCGGCGGTTTTTACCTCCGCCTCCGTCAGCCCGTATTCCTGCAAGGCGTAGTCGGCGGAATGCACTTCCACCGGGCGCAGCGCGATGATCTTGCCTTCAAAAATAAAGCCGACATCCACGCCCTCGGTTGCTTTTTTAAGCCAATGGCCCAGCCGCCCGCGCCCTTCGGTGATCGTTAGAGTCT
The DNA here is from genome assembly GCA_043776855.1 of Limisphaerales bacterium. GTDB lineage: Bacteria > Verrucomicrobiota > Verrucomicrobiia > Limisphaerales > UBA11358 > UBA11358. The sequence goes on from JAYVQV010000161.1 coordinate 2,343, forward strand.
TCATACGCTCATTATACGCTACGCAGCTCCGGCTTCAATAAAACATTTCCCAGCGCGAGGTGTGTCCGCCGCTTAAC
>JAYVQV010000162.1:0-2404 GCA_043776855.1 Limisphaerales bacterium
TCCTGCGTGTTGACGCCGTAGTTGCCGATGAGCGGATAAGTCATCGTCACGATCTGGCCTTTGTAAGACGGGTCGGTGAGGATTTCCTGATAGCCGGTCATGGAGGTGTTGAAACAAACTTCGCCGCAGGCGGACGCCTGCGCGCCAAAACCTGTGCCGTGAAACACCGAACCGTCTTCGAGGGCTAAAATGGCTTTCATTAAAATTAAACTAGGCGGTGGCAAGCTGGCGGACGTTGAAGATTTCTTTGGCGGTGAGCGGTTCGATCTGTGATTCGCGGACGGTGACGACGCCGATGGTTTCGCCGACGGCGTTGAAAATTTCCAGCGTGTAGCCGACGCCCTGACCGGGACGACCGCGATGACATTCAACAACGGTCGCCACGTCACCGCGCCGCAACTGATGGCGGGGCAGGTTGACCTTGAAGGCAACTCGGCTGAACATTTCAAACTTCATTTTTTGTCGGGATACAATGTCACAAACTTGGCTGCGCCGCCAGCATTCTCAATCATCCAGACGGAAGCCGCGCGCAGCACTTTTCCGTTCGGCCCCTTGAGCCGGCCACGGATGATATATTTGTCGCCGTATTCTCCGTGGTCAAGCAACTCCGCATCCAACGGCAACAACTGGCCGCGCAAATCTGCCTCCAACTGATCGGCATCGTCCGGCGAATAACCGGCCTGCGCGAGAAATCCTGACTTGTCGTCTTCGTCTCGCCACACCAGAAGAAAGTGCGTCAGCTTTTTCCGGGCGATGATGGTGTCCGGCGGCAGTTTCATTTTTTACGCAGTCACCGGCTCAGCCGCTTCCGCCCACACGATTTTTCCACCGACAATCGTCGCCACGGCTTTGCCTTTTAGCGTCCAGCCAAAGAAAGGGTTGTTCTTGGACTTGCTCGCGGAATCTTCGCGCTGATAAATCCATTCGGCGTTTTCGTCAAACACGGTCACGTCGCCATCTGCGCCAACGCTCAACGTGCCTTTGTTCAGATTCAGCAACCGTGCGGGATTCACGGTGAACTTCGCGATCAGGTCGCTCAACGAAATCCGTTTCGTGTGGACGAGTTGCATGAGCGAAAGCGCCAGTTCCGTTTCGAGGCCGGTGATGCCGAAGGGCGCGTAACTGAACTCGACTTCCTTTTCGTAATCGCAATGCGGCGCGTGGTCGCTGCACAGAATTTCAATCGTGCCATCCGCGAGTCCTTCGAGAATCGCCTCGCGATCTTTGGCGGTGCGGAGCGGCGGATTCATTTTGAAATTCGTATCGTAGCTCGGCCAATGGGGGATGGGGTTTGGCGTCTGGCGTCCGGGGAAAAGTTGTTTGCCATCGTCCGCCCAAAACTTTTCGCTTCCGGCAATCGCAGCGTCGGTGAGCGTGAAGTGATGCGGGCAGGCTTCGCCGGAAATGGAGACGCCGCGTTTCTTCGCGTCGCGCAGAAGTTTCACGCTACCCGCTGCGCTCAAATGCTGGCAGTGAATTTTTGCGCCGGTAAGTTCCGCGAGCAGGATGTTTCGCGCGACAATCATTTCTTCACCCGCCGCCGGCCAGCTTCGCAAACCGAGCACGAGACTCCAGTAACCTTCATTCATCACGCCGTCGGTCACGAGCGAATAATCCTGACAGTGATCAAAAATCGGGAGGCCGAACATCTTCGCGTATTCGCAGGCGCGGCGCATGAGTTCGTTGTTCTGGATGCAATGCCCGTCGTCCGTGATGGCGACGACGCCCGCTTTTTTCAAACCGCCGATGGGCGCGAGTTCTTCGCCCGCGAGATTTTTTGAAATCGCGCCAGTCACGAACACATTCACAATCCCCTGCTCTCTGGCGCGTTCGTGGATTAGCGCGACGGTTCCTGCGTTGTCAATCGCCGGCGACGTATTCGGCATACAGACGACCGAGGTGAATCCGCCGCGCGCCGCCGCCGCCGTGCCAGTGGCGATATTTTCCTTCGCCGTCTGGCCGGGTTCGCGGAAGTGGACGTGCAAATCAATCAAGCCGGGCGAAACAATTTTCCCCGTCGCATCGAACGTCTCGACGTCAGCGGGCGCGGAAAGTTTTTTACCGATGGCGGAAATCTTGCCGTCGAGAATCAGAACGTCGGCAATTGCGTCAAACTTATTGGCGGGATCAACCACCCGACCGCCGGAGAGGAGCAGCGAATTCATCGCCGTGAGTTTAGCGAGGCGACGCGAGCGGGGCAAGCGCAGTGGGACAGGCATCTTGCCGGTCCAGTTAAGCCGAGTTTATGTAGGACAGGCGTCGCGCCTGTCGCCATTCAATTCCAACGACTCTTCGAACGGTGCGTTCCGGCACAATTCAATCCGAATTCCGAAGTTAGAAACTCGGGGTTGATAATTTCCGCAGTGTCCGCAGCGGCTTCCCTCTCCCCTCCGAGGGGAGAGGG
>JAYVQV010000163.1:0-9298 GCA_043776855.1 Limisphaerales bacterium
GTGAAAAAGATTTTTCAAAAACGGCTTGCGGGTGGCATGGCTTGGGCTAGGTTGGCCTCGTCCGTGAAAACGGGCGCTCTGTTTTTCCTGTCGAAAAACGGTTCTGCGGGCCGATGACGGTGAACACCGTGTGCACATCGGCCCGTTTTCTTTTTGGTAGTGTCAGGCATCCTTGCCTGACGTAGAGGACGGCTTCCAGCCGCCCGGACAAGGCTTCGCATTTTTCAACGGTAATATTTTCTCTGAAAACGTCCGGTTCGCGGAAGGTTTTTTCCGCCGGGCTGGAAGCCCGGCTCTACGGCAGGCAGGGATGCCTGCCGCTACAAACTCACTTTTCCTTCAAGCTGACTTCACCCGCCCAAGTTTCTGCCACCGGATGCGTCGGCACATCAGCAATCTGTTTCAAGTAGAAATTCGATGGGCCGTCGTCGGGATGCAGTTCGAGCGTGTGTTTGAAACCGGCTTCGGCGGCGGCGAAATTTTTCTTTCCGAATTCCGCCAGCGCGGCGGCGAAGGAATCCATCCACGGCTTAACTGATTCCGGCGAACCGGTGGTGACGACGAACTCGATGACCTCGACGAAATTTTCAAAACCTTTGAACTGAAATTTGCCGACGGGACGCAGCAGCCAATTGCCGCCCGTTGGCGGAATCGCGGCGCGCGTCATCAGCACATTCGTGCCGAGCTGCTTGTTCAAACCTTCCAAGCGCGAGGCGAGGTTCACGTTCTCGCCGATGGCAGTGTAGTCGAAATGCTCCGTGCTGCCGACGTTGCCAACGACGACTTCGCCGGTGTGCAGACCCACGCGGGTGTTGAGCGCGAGGCCGCCTTGCTTGCCGTTGAACTGCGTGACGTTCTGCTGGAACGCGAGCGCGGCCTGCAACATTTTCTCCTGATGATCGGGCTGGAGTTCCGGCGCGTTCCAAATCGCGAAGATGGCGTCGCCGATGATGTCCACGATGGTGCCATCGGTCTGGTGGATGCAGCGGATGGTTTTTTCGTAGTAGGCGTTGAGGAGCAGGACGAGTTCTTGCGGATCAAGCTGCTCGGAGATGCGGCTAAAACCCGCGATGTCGCTGAACAAAATGCTGACGACTTGCTTGCTGCCGCCGGGCTGGCGCAGGCCGGGTTCTTTGAGAATGCGCTTAACTTGTTTCGGCGAAAGGTAAAGGCCGAGGGATTGTTCAAGCAGGCGGTTTTGGACGTAAGCGCTCAAGGAGTTGTAGAGAATGGACCACAACAGCGCGATGGGAACCTGCACCGCGATGATGACAAACCACGGAAACCAGATCCGCTCCTTCCAAAAAACAAAATGTGCCAGGATCGTTACCAGGATGGCCGCATACAAGGCCACGCGGGTTGCGGTCAACGGACGCAAGTGCGCAAGGCCAATGCCCAAGGCAAGCCCCGCCAGCAGCACGAATATATTTTCCGCGAGCGGCGAGAAACGAGTGAGCCAGTCGTGGCGCAGCAGATTCAGAAATTGCGTGGCCTGCACTTCGGCGCCGGGGATGAATTCACCTTTGACGGTGTAAGGCGTGCGGTATTCATCTTTGCGCTCGCCCGAAAAAAAAGTTTTCAATTTCGCTCCGACGAACACAACCTTGTTGCTGAAAAAACCGGGCGGACAAAATGCGTTCGTCTCCAGCGCGCGGTGAAAGCTGATGCCGGGAACCGTCCCCGGCGGGCCGTAGTAATTCATCCAACGCTCGCTGAAACGGTTTTCGGAATTGGTCGTCTCCGGTTCATGCAGCAGCGCGGCGGTCTGCCAAGAGAGGCTGGAGAAATTTTCCGCGTCGCGCGACGGCACATGGAGATGCTGGCGAACCATGAAATCCTGGTCGGCGCGAAATTGCACGATGCCCCAGTCCGCCGCCGCATCAAGAAACGGATCAATCGCGCGGACAACCGTGGGCGAACCATCGGCGGTCAATGTGTATTCCGCGCCGAGGATGACCCGTCCGTTCGCCTTGATGGCGCGGGCGAATTCAACGTCGCCCTCCGGCTTGGTCGGATGCGGGTCGGTGAACAAAATGTCAAACGCCACCGCGCGCGCGCCGTCCGCCGTGAGCCGATCTAACAAGCGCGCATACAGCGCGCGATCCCACGAGGTGTTGTAAGGCTGCTTGAGCTGGCTGTGCGAATCGTCATCCAGCCAGACCATCATCACCTCGTCGGGCGCGGTGAGTTTGGGCGAGAGAAACGGCAGGCCGCAATTGATGAACGGCAAATCGTAGCCGGGGTTGACGAACTTGGGGCGAATCGTTTCCACCGTCAGCACCACGAATCCCGCCGCCATCGCCAGCAGCGCGCCAGTGCCGTAGCGGAGGAGCAGGGTTTTAATTTTGGCGGTGAAGTTCACGGATTATTTTTGCCGCAGGCGGATGCGGGAATGTAAAACCATCAGGCGCACGGTGACAAGACATTCGGGTGGGAAAGGGTTCCTCCTCATCGTCATCGTCAAACCCAAAATCCAAACGAGGATGACGATGAGGATGATTGCCGAAAACACCTTCGAGAAGCACCCTCAATCATGCCGCCGCCAAAAACCAAGTTGACTTTGGAAATCCACCGGTTCAAAGTCGCTCCATCCCAAAAAAAACGATTCCCACTAGCGAGTGCAACTCCGGCGTAGTATTATTGGTCACTCCAATCTGGTGAGCCGTGGTAATTCAGAGCAGTCCATTGCAAAAATAAAACACACCCTATGAAAAAATTGCGTTTCAACTCAATGGCGGCAACTTGGCGGCAACTGCGGGCTAAAATCCAAAAAACTTTTCCGCCCATGCGCGCTGTGGTTCCCCGCCCGCTGACGGCGATTGCTGTTTTGCTGCTGGCAGCCGGGTTCGCCACGTCGGCGCAGGCGACAATTTATTATTCGCAAGGCAGTTCAGCCCCGAACTTGGTGGCGAACTGGAACAGTGTCCGCGCGGGCGGCGGCAGTGCACCGGCGAATTTCACCACCGCTGGCAATCAATTCCTCGTTCAAACCAATCACGCCATGACCACAACCGCAGCGTGGAGCGTGACGGGAGCAGCGTCGCAGATCGAGATCGAAAATGGTGGTTTGCTCCGGGAGACTTCCACTTTCACCGTCAGCACGGCGGCGGGAGCGCCCATCGCGGTGGACAACGGCGGCATTTTCGAACACAACATTAATCAAGGCACCATCCCGGCTGCCATTTGGAGTCCGGGCGCAACGCTTATCATCAGCGGACAGGTCGCCGCGACTTCCGGCCCCGGCGGAATGGGCCAGGCTTTTTACAACATCATTTGGAACTGCCCGGGCGCATCGGCAACATCCCAGATGGGGCTTGGCGTGGCGACGGGATTCAGTTGCGCGGGAACCTTCACGGTCATAAACACCGGCACCGGGATTTGCCGTCTGGTCAGCACGGCGACCAATCTTTTCATGGGCAACCTCACCATATCGGGCGGAGTGTTACAGGGAACGGGAACGAGCGGGATTTCATTGACGAACACCGTGGCAGGCAACGTGAGCATCTCGGGCAACGGCACTTTGAATTTGCGGGCGGCATCTGGAATCACGGTGTTGAACGTCAGCAATAATTACTCCGTGACCAGCGGCACAAACATTTCGAGCGGCTCCGGAACTGCAACCATTAACTTTCTGAAAAACGGCGTGCAGACGCTCACCGGCGGCGGCGTATTCAGTGCGTTCGGCGGGGTCATTTCCTGGGTCGTGGGCAGCAGTTCAACCTTGCAGGCCGGCACCGCGCTGACTTTGAGCGCAAGCACAGTGAAAAATTATTTTGATGTCAACGGCATCTTCGACTTGAACGGAAAGACCGTCGCCCTTGACGGGTTGACCAATGACGTGGCGAATGTCGGCTACATTACCAATAGCGGCGCGGCCGTCACGTTGACCCTCGGCAACAGCGGCGGCTCAAGCGGCTTCAGCGGCGCGATTCGCCAGGGTGCGAATGTCATCAGCCTCATCAAGAACGGCGCGGGAACGCAGCTCTTGAGCGGTGCGAACACCTACACCGGCAACACCACCATCAACGGCGGCACGCTCGCGTTCGCACAGCCTTCCCTGGCCACAAACTCCACCGTCATCGTCACCAACAACGCGGTCTTGCAACTCACCTTCACGGGAACAAACATCGTGACGGGTTTCGTGACCAACGGCATCGCGGCCAGTGCGGGCGTCTATAATGCAAACAACAGTTCGCCTTTCATCAGCGGCACGGGCAGCCTGCAAATCGGCAACTCCCTGACCAACGGTTCCGCCGCCGGCGAGGGCGGCGGCATCACGGTGAACAGTGTGGAAGGACGCATCCTGACCGTCCGTTTTCATCAGGTGCTGTCATCCTCCGGAAATTCCGCCATCAACATCAGCAACTACACCGCCTACGGCAAGGCCATCGGTCCCCTCACCATCACCAACGCGGTGCGTCTGGCCGACAATCAGACCGTCGTTCTCTATTTGAATTCCGTCGCCGGAGAATTTTTTGCAGTGGGCGTCTCCAATGTCCTTGATCTCAACGGCAGCAACATCGTCGCCAGCGCCACGGGCTACCTGACTTCTTTCACCGGCACAAACATCGGCACTTCGGGCGATCCCGGCACGGCAGGCGAAGCGTTCAAGATCGGCAGCGGCTCCTACCAGATCACGGCAAGCGGCTCCGACATCGGCGGAACCAATGACCATTGCTATTTTGTTTCGGACGCGATGACCGGGGATTTTGAAACGGTGGCGAACATCACGCGGCTGGATTTCACCGACAGCGCCGCCAAGATTTGCCTCATGGCACGCGACTCCACCGCGACCGGCAGCCGCTCGGTGGCCATCGGCTTCACGCCGCTGGTTCCCGGACTCGGCACCAACCGCGTCGTGATGCTCGTGCGGACGAATACCGCCGGCGACACCTTCGACTTCGGCACTCCGCCCCAGTTGAATTCGCTCGGCTGGCTCCGCCTGACGCGCACGGGCAATTTTTTCGCCGCGTATTACGCCAGCAACGGCGTGGACTGGGTCCAGTGCGGCAGCGTCTCGAATGATTTTTCCGCAACGCTCCTCGTCGGCCTCGCGGTCACGGCTCATGCGGACGGCCAGACGACGACCACGGCGGGCGCGACCAGCTTCGGCATCGCCGGAAATCGTTTCGGCTCCGATGTGGCTCCGGCGTTGAGCTTCGGGTTTGTCTCGAACAACATCATCGCCAAATGGCAGCGCACCCCGCGTGATTACACCGTGCAGGTGACCGACCGGCTGGCGACCGGTTCGCCGTCGGTCTCCTCGAATCTGCCGCCGGGATCGTGGGCTTACGTCATGCTGCCGGTGTTTGACACGTCGTTGACCGGAACCAATTCGCTGATGACCACGAACGGCCGCTACATGACCATCCCGATCAATATATTTTCTAACAACCAGATGTTTGTCCGGCTGACGCAGGTTGAGAAAGTCATTCCCGATCCGCTGGGCGTGACGCCTGGCATCGTGATCTCGCAACGCTCCGGCAATGCCCTCGGCACCAATAACGGCGCCTACTCACTGGGGGGAATTTATTTTGTCGCCACGAACACCGTGCTCTACGCCCAAGAAGTCAAAACCAACGTCAGCCCCTACACCACCAACACCACTTACATTTTGACGCCGTCCAGCAGCACCAACTACACCTTCACCACGGAAGACACGGATAACTCGATCCACACCGTCATGCAGCTTCGGAAATATGTGAATGGCGTCGTGCAATTCACCGCCGCCACCAACACCGCCGGACTCGGCACCAGTTGGCACGCGCAAGCCAGTGTCGTTGGCGGCGCAACCCTCGGTTACGGCTTCATCGTCGCGTCCACCAACAACCCCACCGGCCAGCCGGAAGTCATCGTGCCGACATCGACCACCCCGATCCTGCTGAAGATCAACATGACTCCGGTCGGTCCCTGACGTCGTTCAAGAAGTTGCAACCGCGAATCCACGCGAATGGCGACGCCAGAGCGGGTTCATCGTTCGCGGAAACATTTTTCCGGCGGCAGAACGCAGTGGGACAGGCGTCTCGCCTGTCCAATTCGTGCGTTTCGGAAAAACGACCGACGCCGGTCCACTACGAAATCCGGGTTCAAAACTGGAATTTGAACTGCGTGAAAAACGTCCGGTCACGCGGCGTTTCCTGATGGAGGTTCACCGGGTTCAGCCGGTAATCCTGACCCGTTAGGTTCAAGACGCCCAGCGTCAGTTCCGCGTGGCGGTGAAAAAACCGCCAGCCCGCAAACAAATTGACCTGCCAGTAATCATCCCCGGCCAGCGCCGCGCTGTCGCCGCCATTCTCCTGATGCGTCCACACCGCGCCCGCCTGCGCGAACAGCCCCAGCGGATTTTGGTAGATCACCTTCAAGTCCACCGTGTGCAGCGTGCCTCGGGAATCCGTGTAGTTGCTGAAATTCGGATCCAACACCGCCGCCGTCGGCACTCCGGGAAAACTGTCCTGCAAACGCGCGCGGCTCAAGCGATACGTCGCCCCTAGCGCCCAGTCGCGCCCGATGAGCTGGTGCGCCGAGGCGGCGAGGTTCCACTCCGTGAAATCATACCGCTCCTCGAACGTGTCAATGAACGGCCCGCCCGTGTTGTCGAACTCATACGCGCCATCCTGCCGCGAGACTTTTGATTTCAACAGGCTGCCCTCCAGCGCGAGATAAGTGTGCGTCGGTAATTTTTGCTCCAGCGAAATTCCGTAGATCGTGAACAGCGCCCCGGCGTTCGCCCCCGCCACGGACTCGGGAATCAGGCTGCGGAACGCCTGATTGAAGCCCGCCACCTGTGACGGCTCGAGTTGAAAGCTCTGGTCAAAGCTTGCCCCGCCGACCGACTGCGAATAGCCCGCGCGCAACGTCGTGTCCCGCCGCGGCGTCCAGATCACACCCGCCTTCGGCAGCAAATGGTAGTGCGCCCGCGAATCGCCGTTGACCGGCGCAATGCGGAAATTTTCCGGGAGCAGCGACCGGTCATAGCTCACCCCGCCGATGAAGCGCACTGAATCATGCGGCTGCCATTGCTCATACGCATAAACATTTCCGCGCTCAAAGTCGGCGGACACATCCTGATCCGCCAGCACCGTCGGCAGAAAATCGCTCAAGTCAAAGCTCAACGGGTGAAGTTCCTGATGATTTTGCGTTTCAAAAACCCCCTGCTGCCAGCGCGCGCCCACAATCGTCGTGAACCGGTGCGTCTGCCAGATGTGCTGCACCTCGCCGGAATAAATCTCCAAACGGCTGCGGTAGTCCAACGTCGTGAAAAACGGCAGGAACTGCGAGATCGGCCCGCCCGGAAAATCGCGGGCGATCAGATACGCCGGTTGCAGCGGATTGTTCACCGCGTAATCATCCGCCAATCGGCTGAACAGAAACAACGTGTCCACCCCCGGCGCCCATTCGTGATGCAGCCCCGCCACCACCAGCGGCTGCTGCTTGTCGGTAAAACGATATGGTGAACCCGCCGCGCTCGCCTGATTGTAGTATTGCGCCGTGTTGCCGCCCGTCGTCTCGCGCAATTCCACTTCCACAAACACGCTGTCCTTCGACGTGATCTGATGCTTGAGTTTGAAATCGTAGAGCGTGTCCTCCTGATCGCTGTTCGGGCGGTAGCCGTGCGTCTTGGAATAATCCTGCTCAAATGCAAAGGCCGTGTTGCCGACATTGCCGTATTCCACCGCCTTCTGATACCAGTCACCGTGGCTCAAATACTTCGTGTCCGAACTCACGCCCACATGGTCGCGCTCGAACAGTTTGGAATACTCTTGCTGCGACACCTGCGGCGACAGCGTCCCCGCCCCGACCGGCGCGAGCAAATTCGCCACGAGATATTCCGTCTGAAACGCCGTCTCGTAACGCAGGTTCACGCCGCTCTGGTTCTGCAAATTAAAATAGTTGTCCGCCAGAAACTGGTGCGAGGAATAATTCGCGTAGTCTGAATTCACCGCCTGCACCGCCTCGCGCACGCCGGTGTCCGTCATGCCCGCATCGCGATAAATGTTCGCCAAGTTCGCGCCGCGCACCGCCCGGTCCTGATCCAGCAGCAACTGCGAGCGATACACGCTGCGGTTGTCATTCAGCGCCTTTGATTTTTCCAAATCACTCACCGCGTCGTTGATTTTATTTTCCTGCTCATTCAGCAACGCGGAGTAAAGCCACACCGTCGGGTCGTTCGCATCCAGTTTCTGCGCGAGGGCGAATTCTTTTTCGGCGTGCTTGTTGTCACGCGCGTTGGCGAACGCCTTGCCAAGGTAACTCCGCAGCACCGCGCGCTGCGGCTCCACCGTCGCCGCGACCTGCAAATCCTGTCGCCCACCAACGGCGTCGCCGGAGTGGATGCGGAGCAAACCGCGACCGAGCCACGCGTTGCCGAGCGCGCCGTCGAGGGCGATGGCTTCATCAAACTGCTGGCGCGCGGCCTTGTTTTTACCTTTCGCCGCCAGCAGAAATCCTTTGAGCGAAACCGCCTCGGCGTTGCGCGGGGAAAGTTTCAGCGCCTTGTCCAGCGCCGTGTTCGCGGCGGAGACACGACCAAAACTAAATTCCAATTCCGCCACGCGCGCCCAGCCGAAACCAAAGTTCGGCGACTGCGCCACCGCTTTCCGCGCCGCCGCCAGCGCCTCATTCAGCTTCGAATGCGACTGCAAATAGTAAGACTCCGCCAGCCACTCACTCGCCATCGTGGGTGAACCGGAACGAACCCACGTCTGGTTTTTCACCGCCGCCACGACTTCATGCAGCGCGCCAGCCAGCGGCGAATTGAGCGAACCGAGTTGCGCTTCCGATTGTTCCACCTGCCCCACGGCGAGCAGCAGTTGCGCGAGATAAATTTTTTCCGCGTCCGATTGCGGCGCGCGGCCTTCGGGATAATTTCCCAACGCCGCGAGCAAGTCACCGCTGCGATACGCAGTGAGGGAATCAGACAAAGTTTGTTCTTCGCCGGACGACAGGCCGAGTTCGCCCGCGTCAATCACACCGGGATAATAGAGACACCACTGAATCACGTTGACCGCGTTGATGACGGCGGTTTTCTTCGGCGCCTGGCCGGGTTCAACCGTCGCCTCTTCACCCGAAGCGATGTCGAGCGCACCGTAGGAATTGGAAATAGACAGCGCGCCGTCAATCAACGTCACCACGCTTTTGCCACTGCTCTCCGCCACGGCGAGATTGAATTCCGTTCCGCGAATCGCACCCGACGACAGCGGCGTGGAAAATTCCACATCGGATGGACGTTCGCGACTGAAGAAATAAGTGGAACCCGACTGCACCTCAATCCGCGCCGTCTTGCCCGGCGCGGACGGCG
>JAYVQV010000164.1:0-2395 GCA_043776855.1 Limisphaerales bacterium
GGCGGCGGAATGTATTCCTTCGGCGGACGCGGCGGACGCGTCATCGTCGTCACGAATCTCAATGACAGCGGGCCGGGCAGTTTTCGCGATGCGTGCGAACAGGGCGGGCCGCGCATCATCGTCTTCAACGTCGCAGGCATCATCCGCATCAATGCGCCCATCAGCATCCGCGCGCCTTACGTCACCATCGCCGGCAACACCGCGCCGGGCGACGGCATTTGTTTCGCGGGCAACACGGTTGAAATTAACACGCATGATGTCATCGTCCGCTATCTACGCTTCCGTCGCGGCAAGACCGAGGCGGCGGATCGCGACGATTCGCTCGGCGGCAATCCCGTCGGCAACCTCATCATTGACCACGTCTCGACCTCGTGGAGCCTTGACGAAAATCTTTCGATGTATCGGCACATGTATCAGCCTCCCGAAGGCGGCAAGGAATTGAAGTTGCCAACCGTCAACGTCACGATTCAAAATTCAATTTCGTCCGAGTCGCTGAATATTTTCCATCACGCGTTCGGCTCGACGATTGGCGGACTCAACAGCACGTTTCATCACAACCTTTGGGCGTGCAACACCGGCCGCAATCCCAGCGTTGGTATGTATGGCGATTTCACGTTCGTCAACAACGTGCTTTTCAATTATCGCCATCGCACGATTGACGGCGGCGACCACATGAGCCTTTACAACATCATCAATAATTATTTCAAGCCCGGCCCCGGCACGCCGAATAGCGACATCGCTTTTCGCCTGCTCAAGCCGGAGTCCGAGCGCAGCAAAACTGTCGTGGATCATTTTGGAAAAGCCTACGTCAATGGCAATGTCGTCGAAGGCAACGAGCGCGTGACGAAAAATAATTGGGACGGCGGCGTGCAGCCCGATGTGAAATCCGAACCGCTCACCAACGCGCTCGCAAAAATTCGCGTGGACGAACCCTTCAAGCACGCGCCGCTGGAAATCCAGTCCGCGAAGGATGCTTACGAATATGTCGTCGCCAACGTCGGCGCGAATCTGCCGCGCCGCGATTCCGTGGACGAACGCATCCTGAAAGAGGTCCGCACTGGCGTCATCCCGCCGATGACCATTGCGACCAATTCGGCTGCCAAGGCGAAGTTCTACGGCTACACCCAGCAATGGCAGGATGAACTCGCCAATCTCGTCCCGAAAGGTTTCGTCACCGACCCCAGCGAAGTCGGCGGCTGGCCGAATTATCAAGGCGAGCCGATAAAGGATTTGTGCGCTGATGGCATCCCGCTCTCGTGGAAGAAAAAATTTAAGCTGGATGAAAAAGACGCCGCGCTCGCGCAAAAAGATTTGTCGGGTGACGGCTACACGGTCATCGAGAAATATCTTTACGGCCTCGACCCGACAAAAAAAATTGACTGGAGCAATCCGAAGAGCAACGTGAACACGTTGAAATGAGAAATCATTTTGAAAGTGGCGATTCATTTCCCCTCACCCTGACCCTCTCCCCCGAGGAGAGGGAACAGCCGTTGGACAGTTTTGTAAAATGCGAGCGCAACCGAGCCGAATTCAGCGCCAGTTTTGCCAAGACGCGGCGAGCATTTCTCCCTCTCCGCGTCGGCGGAGTCGGCGGAGCCGATGGGGAGAGGGCCGGGGTGAGGTGTTCGTTCATCCATCTTCCGTTTCAGATTATTGCGCTACAAAATTGTTTTGCTGGATAATTTTTTGTGCCTGCACCAGCTCCAAAATTTTCTTCCTCCGCCTGGGCGGTCGTGGCGTTGCTGTGGCCGGTCGTGCTGCTGAATTATCTGGATCGCCAGATGATCTCCACCGTGCGGGCGTCCATCCGCGCGGACATCCCGAGCATCGCGAACGACCAGGACTTCGGCACGCTCATGGCCGTGTTCATGTGGGTTTATGCGTTCTTGAGTCCCGTCGGCGGCTACATCGCGGACCGTTTCAACCGCCGCTGGACCATCATCGGCAGCCTGTTCGTGTGGTCGGCGGTGACGTGGCTCACCGGCCACGCGCAAACCTATTCGCAAATGCTGACGTGCCGCGCGCTCATGGGCGTGAGCGAGGCGTTTTACATTCCCGCCGCACTCGCGCTCATCGCGGATTTTCACACGGGCAACACACGAGCCAAGGCCATCGGCATCCATCAAACCGGACTTTACGCCGGCCTCGCGCTCGGCGGCATCGGCGGCTACATCGCCGACACGAGTTCGTGGCGGAATTGTTTCACCTGGTTCGGCGCCGCGGGCGTGGCCTACGCCGTCGTGCTGATGCTCGCGTTGCGCGATAAAGTAGCGCAGGCGTCTCGCCTGCGTGACGAGCGCGTCAGCGCGAGCAGGAGTAGTGGCACAGGCATCTTGCCTGTGAGTTCCAAGACTTCGCCTAAAGATTCCGAAACACACAGGCAAGATGCCTGTGC
>JAYVQV010000165.1:0-2388 GCA_043776855.1 Limisphaerales bacterium
GAAACTCGGCGCGACGGCGGCGGAGTAATTGCCGTTGGTATCGGTGAAGGCGATGGCGAACAGGCTGCCGCCGGATTGTTGTAATTGCAGCATCAGGCCACCGATGCCATTGCTGTTCCCGGCGTCAAAAATATTGCCCGAAATCGTCACGGTGCCGTTGGTCAACGATAGGTTGTTCGTGGCGGCCACGCCGTTGGTCAGCGTCACGACCGGCGCGGTGGCCTGGTCGTAATAATAATTCGGCGCGATGGCGATGAGGAAATAGGTGCCAGGATCCAGGTTGAGGGAATAACGTCCGTTCGCGTCCGCCACCGTCGCGCCCGCGTAGCCGTTGTTCGGCAAGGCCACCACCGTCGCATACGCCAGCGGCGTCACGCCGTTGCTGTAAACGATGCCGGTCAACCGCTGGCCCGTGGCGGCGTTTGTCACGTTGAACGTCGCCGTCACCGGGGCAAAGCGCCCGGTCGGACTCAAGACGCGGTAAATCTGCCGCGCAACAATATTTTCCAGCGTCAGCGGCGGCGCGAAATTCAGCTTGGTGGTGATCGCGCCCGTCGTGGTGTTGCTGTCGAACGGCACACTGATGTTTGTGATGCCGCTGATGAGCGACGCGCCGCCGTCCGCGATGGCGAACGTGTCCGTCAGCAGGTCGCCGGCGTCAATCGCGCCGTTCGTGTTGGCATCCGTCCATTTTTGCACCGTGACATTTTCACTGTTGGTGAGGCCGCCGATGGTCAGTGTGATGTAGCCGGGATAGGTGTTGCTGCTGACCGCCGGGCTGACCGTCAGCGTCGCGGCCGTGGAACTGAATCCGCCCAGGCTGGCGAGCAAACCCGCGAGCAGCAGCGGGCGGGAGATTATTTGAAATGGAATTTTCATTTTGATTTTGCAGTTGAGGTTTGCTTTCACCGACGAATTGACTCTAGCAAAAAATTATTTTGAGGAAAGCTATTATCTTGGTGCCGATCCCCTGACCGGCGCGAACATTTTCGCACCTGCCGAGCGGGTGCTCGGCGCTCCATCACCGCCCGAACTTCAATTCAACCGCAGCCGGTAGAAGCGGATTTTATTCGTGGCGGCCTGCGCGTCCACGAATTGAAACACGCCCGGCACCGTGTCCGTGACCGTGCCCAGCGTCGGCCAGTTGGTGATGTTCAGCGCCAGATTCGTCGTCGCGAACAGCGTGTAAGTCGAGCCGGCGGTGTTGGTGAATTTCAACGTGTAGCTGCCGCCAACAGCCTTCGTGCCGGACGGCGGCGGCAACGCCTGGCTGGATTGGTAGCCGATGACGTCGAGGGCGGTGATGTCCGCGTAGGAGAGCACGCCTTTTTTGCCAGAGGAAACGAACGCGTCAAAACTGTCCACCGCGCCGCTCGTTTTCCAGTCCTGCACGTCACCCGGTGAATTGTTCGTATAAAAATACCGCAGCGCCGTCACGCCGTTGTCCACGGAGAAATACGCATTGGTGGCGTTGACATTGAAACTGCGCGCGCCGTTGTTCGTGAAACGAAACAGATCGTAGGGAATGAACTGGCTCTGTAGATTCATATAAACCCTGCCCATGACTTCGGTAATTTCGTGCAACGCCACGCCTATAAAATCAAACTTGCCCGTCACCGCGCGGTTGGTTGGGTCAAACGTGTAGGAAACATTCGTCGCAAAACCAATTGAGCCGTCACGCGTCGCATCGTTTGCTGACAGGCCGGTAAAAGCGATGCCCAATGCCTTGGCGTTGGCGCGCGGAACCCACCAGACATTCGTGGCGATTGGATCTGTCGCCGGCAGGCTGGCCACCGAACTGAAATCTGCGGCTGTGGTGCGGGAATTATTCAGCGCATTGGTCAGCGTGGCATAGTCGCGGTTGCCAAGAAAAGAGGTTGAACTGGCTCCCAGCCCGATGCCGCCGGTGAACGGCCCGAAGGGTCCCCAATACACCGTGATGTTGATGGTGATATTGTTCGTGTAAAGGGTCTGGATGATTTGGATTGCCGCGCTGAACCCCGCCTGAATCTGTCCGGAATTCGTCGAGCCAGTCACGCTCGCGTCATAGGTCGGGAAGATGATCAGCGCACGGGCCGACGGCATAGACAACGCCAGCAGCAGGCTGACGAGGGCAAAAAATTTGCGGGCGATAATTTTTTTCATAGCGGGCGGCAGCGGACTGCGGCGCTCAAAATTAGCACCTCGCCGACGTTGGTCAAACGATTGCGCGCGGACTTTGCGCCTTGAACTCACGCCGTTGCCGCGTATAAATTTGCGCGTGCCGCCGCCCGAACATTCCGCCATCAATGCCGCCACGCGCGTGTGCGCCGTGTTCGGCTCGCCCATCCGGCACTCCGCGTCGCCCGCGATGCACAACGCCGCCTTTGCCGCGCTCGGCCTGAACTG
>JAYVQV010000166.1:0-9227 GCA_043776855.1 Limisphaerales bacterium
CTCGCGCAAATCGGCAACTTGCTCTCCGCATGATGCGCGCGGAACGGATTGAACCACGCGTGCAGTTCCAGCCCGCGCTGGTGCGCCTCGGCGATGGCAAACGCGAGCGGGTCGTAATACGGCGACGGCGCCCTGCCCTGCACGCCGGTCAAGTATTCTGACCACGGCTCAATTTTCGATTCGTAAAGCGCGTCACACGCCGGACGCACTTGGAAGATGACGGCATTCAGTTTCAGCGCCGCCGCGCGGTCGAAGATGGCGCGGAGTTCCGCCTGTTGCTGCGCGGTGGTGAGGCCGGGCTTGGACGGCCAGCAGGAATTGCCCACGGTCGCAATCCACGCCGCGCGAAATTCCCGCTGCGGCGCGGGCGGCACGATGGCCGCGATGGCGCTCGTCGGCAAAGTTTTTTCCGCCGCGCATCCGGGCAGGACGGCGAGCAAGAGACTGACGAGAAATACAATTTTCCTTTTCATACGAAGCCACATGAAACGCTGACGGAAAAGATTTGGCAACGGATTTTTCTGCAAGTGTTGGAACTGCCAGCTTCCAGCGGTCAACTGTGAATCACGAGTTGAATATTTTCCGGCAGATTCTTGGCAACTTCCGTGATGACGTTGCCTTTGAGCAGATTCACGAGCTTGGTGCGGTGCGAGGAGCCAAGCATCAGCACATCTGCGCCAATCGTCGCGGAAATGTCCAGGATGGTCGCGGCGGGATTTTCGCTCACGACAAAAACGGGGATGACCGGCACGCCGATTTCCTGGCCGAGCTTGACCATCGCATACATGATTTTGGCCGCGTCGTGGTCGTCCTGCCAGCGCGGGCGTTCGGCTTTGGCAAGTGGGCCGGGCAGATTCACCGCGAGTTCTTTGATGTAGAGGACGTAGAGGTTGCCTTGGCGAAACTTCGCTTCCTCCACCGCAAAGCGCAGCACCGGCGTCAGCCCGCGCGCGGCGACGAGGATTGATTGTCCGGGCGTGAGGTTCGGGCGAAAGAGTGTCGTGTCATTGCCGACCGCAGCGGCGAATTCGCGTTTGATAATGATCGTTTCAAAACCGGCGTGCGTCATCGCCCACCAGCGCAACGCGAATCCGCCACCGAGGACGCAGGCGATAAAGAACAACGCATTGGGAATTGTTTTGGCGATGGTCAATTCGACGGCGAACAAAATCAAAAACGTGATGAGCATGATGCCGCGTTCCCACAGTCGCAACTCCAGCCGCCGGTTGAAGGCGCACGAGCCGAGGTTCACCGCGATGGCGCCGACGACGCCGATGGCGTAAAGATCAGCGAGCGTCTTGAGCGAATCTGCGAGCAGCACCAGCACCACCGGCAAGATGGTCGCCACTAACAGCGGCAGCCGGGGAACGCCGTGGGAATTTAATTTCGTGAAGGGCGTCGGCATTTCCCGGTCGCGCGCCAGCATATACATCAGGCCGATGAGCGCGCTGACGGCGGTGTTGACCGCGCTCAAGAGCAGCAGCCCGACAACCACGCCGATGAACATGCCAAAATATTTTCCAAAGTCCGGGCCGAACGCCACCGCGCCATAATGTTCGCCCAGAAAGCGCAGCATATCCTCGAACCGCAGCTTGATCTGATCCGTGAGCGAGTGCGGCAGCGAAAGCATGGCCCACGCGAGCAGCACCGTGCCGAGGACGACTTCGACTGCGACCGGCCAGATGGATTTGCGCGCGGTGGACAACACGCTGGGTTTTTCCGGCGTGGATCCTTTGTCCAGTTTCATCACGCCGGTAAGATTTGCGATGGCCTCCACGCCGCTCAATGCCAAGATGACGCCGACGAACGCCACCCAGTTGTCGCCGAGTGTCCCGGTCATGGACTGCAAATTCGACAAGGTCAGATGCGGCGCGCTGAACGCGATGATGGCCACGACCACCAGCACCATCGGCAACGCCAGCGCGATGGCGATGCTGCCGGAATGTTTCGGGCCGAAAAAATTGATGGCCCCGATGAACAAAATGGAACCAATCGCGACCGCCTTGAAATGCGCCTCGGAAATATGGAAATAACTCATCGCCGACCAGCCGCTCAAGGCCGCCGTTACCGTGAAGTTCGCCACCAGCAGCAACGAGCCCAGCACCGCCAGCACCCGGCTCTGTTCCCGCGCCGCCGAATAGACGCCGCCGCCTTCCGGGAAATTTTTGCAGACGATGATGTAGTTGTAAGCCACCAGCCCCGTCAGCGCGCAGACCGCGAGGATGATCGGAAACGACGAAAACCCGACCAAAAAAAACGCGAGACCGATGACGTAGGCCTTGCTCGTGCCCCAGTCGCCGTAAAGCAGTGCCGCCGCGCGCGCCCAGCCCAAATTGCGGGGCCGATGCATTCCAATGTTATCCATGAGTCCGAAAGTTTAGAAAATGTCGGCCAAAAGTCGAGAATGGTTGGAGCCAGATGGGGTCTTAACCCGAACCCCGAAGTTGGGGAGCGCCCCCGCGCCGGGTAGAACCGGCTTCCAGCCGGTTGAATTTGGTTTCCAGCCAAATTCCGTTCGCGGCGGGAATCGTCAGCCGCCGTTCACGTTCATGCGGGGCGTGGCCGTTGCGACGGTTTCCGGCAGGATGCCGGGAACAACCGGCTGGAAGCCGGTTCCACCCCCCACTCAATAATTCCACTTCGGCGTTCGGGTAAAAAAAAATTCGGTAGTGGGTCAGATAGCGGAGCGCCGAGCATTGCTCGGCTCGCAGGGCGAAGGTTTCCGCCGCTTGCCGAGCAATGCTCGGCGCTCCGATTTCAAACAGAACCGCTATCAAACTATGGCCTCACGCAACGGACGCCAAGGACGCCAAGTTATTTTATTCCTCCCCCTTTGCGGACTTCGCGTCCTTGGCGTGAGGCATCGGAAGTCCGCAGTTCAACTGAACCTGCTCCAATTTTATTTCGGCTGCGGTGGAACGGGCAGGCGGTGCAGGCGTTCCATATCTTTGTCCGAGTGAACGCGGTTGCCCGCCGGGTCAACGATGGTGGCGGTGACGAAGACGAATGTCTTCGTCTTCACCGTCTCCTGTTTTTCAAACAGCTTGCCGAGCAGCGGCAGGCTGCTGAAAACGGGAATTTTTTCCTTCACCAGTTTTTCCGATTCCATTCCGCCCAGCACGACGGTCTGGTTGTCCCACAAGTTCACCGTCGTCACAAGTTGATGCTTGCGGATGAGGGGATGGAAGCCAGGCACATCAATTGTTTTGCCGGTTGAAGTGTGAAACGGATGTGAATTGGTTTTCGCGTAGCCGAGAAATTCAACCCACGACGGTATGAGCGCCAGGTTGAGCGTGTAGCCATCGGCCAAGACATACGGAACCACGTCCAGCGTCACGCCAGTTTCCAGTTGGGATATCATCTGTGGCGAGAAGGCGATGTCGTGATTGGTCGGGTTTTCTTCAACCAGAAAGTTGGTGATGACGGTTACAACTTCTGTTACGCGCATCTGCGCCTGCCTTCCGGTGGTAGTAACCACTTCCGGCTCGCCCAAAGTCTCCGCGCCTTTGCGTGACTGCAACGCGCGCAGGACGACGCGTAAATTTTTATCATCCAAGATGCCGGTGATTGTGGCGGCGTTGGTGGACATCGCGGCGGCGGCATTGGTTTCATTCAACTTGAATTCGTTCAAATACCGTTCCAAGTCATATTCGCCGGAAGATTTCCCCAGCGCGACTTCCACGAACCGCGCCTTAATGTGGATTTGCGGCGGTGAATAATTCAGCTTTGCAATTTGTTTTCCGACTACGTCCAAATCTTTCTCCGTCGCGCGCACCATCAATATGCCATTGGTATCATTGTAAAAAACCGCCTTGCCCGGCGGGGCTTCCAAATTCACACCCGCGTTGGTGAACACCCTGCAGACACGCTGGACGACTTCTTGTGGCGACGACGCTGGCGTCATGTAAGCATACTTGTCTGGACTGTTTACCTTTACTTTCACGCGATTGACTTTGGCCGACATGGCAAGATTGTCTAAAAAAATATTTGTCTCCACCTTGAACCACCTCGTGAACATGAGCGGTATCTCTGCGCCCTTATCGGCAAAGACCACGCCATAATCCTTGATGGAATACTTGAGGTCATGCCCATCGGGGTGTTCGGCCACTACACTGATTACGTCGAGCACGTCGGCCAGAGAAACATTGGTAAGGTTGACGGTCAAAGTGGCTGCGGTGGCAATGTCCACCTTTTCTCCAACTGCCCCGCCGCTCACAGACGAACTCACCGGGCCGGACTGGTCGAGATTGGGAGTTATCAGGAAATTGATGCCCTTGCGTTCGGGGTCACGCAGTCTGGATTGTTCGGACAGTTGCTTGACCACTTCGACCAGCGGCAGATTGGTGCTCGAAAATTTTTCCAGCCGGATTTTATCCAACTTGGAAACAATGTCTCTGCGTCCATTGGTTAACAGAAATAAATTCGTCTGCGAACCACCAACCCCGGCTTTTGCCTGCGCCTGATCAATGAGATTCAAATAATACTTCGCCCTCGCATTTTGAGGTTCCATGACGAGCGTTTGAGCAAACTTCGTTTTCGCTTCATCAAGCCTGCCCATTTCATAGGACAACTTGGCGCTGGCAACCAATTCAGCCACGGTGTTGTCGGGGGAGGCGGTGTTCTCCACGACATTCACGGCGCGTAGCTGCGCCTGTCGTCCACTCGTGTTCACCGGCTCCGGCTCGCCCAAGGTTTCAAAACCACCACGCTGCTCCAACGCCCGCAGCACCGTGCGATAATTTGGGTCGGTCAAAATGTGAGTGATGTTGGTCAGGTTCTCCTTTGTGTTTGGCGATCCAATCGCAGGTGTCAGCATCACCGGCGGACTTTCTTTCTCCACCTTCACCGGCGCTTCACCCATCGGCAGAGCCACCGCGCTGAAAACAAAAATCCCGCAGAGCGACGCGAACGTCAGCCCCGCCTTGCGCGGCGCGCGGAAATCCACCAGCCGCTCGATGCGCTGCCGCAGCGCGCTCCGCGATTCCATGATGCCGACCAGTCCGAGGCTCATCAACGGACGGCGCAGCGCCAGCTTCGCCACTTCCAGCAGCGTCGGCGCGTAAGTTTCCGCCTCGTCGCGCAGCGCCAGCATCACCGCGTCGTCCACCGCCTCCTCGCGCACACGACGGATGCGCGCGTTCGCGACCCACAGCAGCGGATGCCACCAGTAAAAAATCTGGAGCAACGCCTGCGCGCAATTCACCCAGACATCCCAGCGGCGCAGATGAAACATTTCGTGCAACAGCACCCCGCGCAATTGCGGGGCGGAAAGTTTCTCCGCCAGCGCTCGCGGCAGCAAAATCACCGGACGAAACAATCCGCACACAGCGGGAGACATTGTGCCTTCGATAATTTTCAGCCGCACCGGAGCGCCGAGCACCAGCTCGGCTCGTTGTGAATTTATTTGGCAACTTGCCGAGCTGGTGCTCGGCGCTCCAGCCAGGCGCATCGCTTCGGCGAGCGGCTCGGAAAATTCCAACGACGGCTTCGCGCGACGAACCATCCACGCCACCTGCCACCAACGAACGGCCAGCCACAGCAGCAGCGCAACACTGACGGCGATGACCGCGAGCAGCAGCCAGCCGGTGCGTTCCAGCTTCGGCGGCAGCGGTGTCGGCATGGGAAGGTTCGATGGAACAAATTCCATCGGCGGCATCGCGTTGTCGTAACTGACGGTGAAATTTTTGGCGGCCGGAATTTTAATCTCCGGTTGGTTTTGAGACAGCCACCACGCCGCGCCCGTGGGCAGCGCCAGCGTGGGCGGCAACAGCAATTTCACCAGCACCGCCAGCCACAGCGCGTAGCGCACCGCGGCCCGGATTTTGCGCGCCAGCATTAAATCCAGCGCGAACACCAGACCGATGAGCAGGCTGGATTGCCAGAGCATCGGCCAGGCGAACGTCAGGAAAGTTGCGCCCCACTGGTTAAGGTTTTCGATGAGGGAATTCATAAATGTTTTTCAGTTATTGAAGTTCTATGCAGGTGTCACACGCCGCTTCCCCTCACCCCGGCCCTCTCCCTCGGGGAGAGGGAGAAACGCTCCCAGCGTCTTGGCGAATCCACCGCCGCCTTCTGCTCCACGGCTCTCGGATTGAAATAAGATGTGCAACGGCTGTTCCCTCTCCGCTGGGGAGAGGGTCAGGGTGGGGGGAAAGCGATCTGGGATTTGAAAGATAGTTTTCATTTGCGCGCATTCCTTATTTCTTCACGGACTTCTTTCTGGCCTTGATCATGGCTGCCAGTTCGGCCAGTTCATCGGCTTTCAAATCCTTGCTGTCGAGCAGGCATTGCACCATCGGCGTGAGCGCGCCGTTGAAAGCGTGTTTGAGCGCGTAAAATAATTCTCCGCGCTGCGCCTCGGCGCGCGTGACGGCGGAAGTGTAAATCGTCAGTTTGCCTTCCTTCTTCGCGCGCAGCGCGCCTTTGGCGGCCAGGCGGTCCATGAGCGTGCGGACGGTGGAATAATGCCAGCCCGTCGGCTTGAAGAGTTTTTCCTGGATGGCGGGCGCGGTGCAGGGTTCGTTTTCCCAGACAGCCTTGATGACGGACCATTCAGCCTCGGTAAGTTCGACGTTCGGTGCGGACATGGGGCGACTATCTCTACAAGTGTAAAGATAGTCAAGCGGATTCTTTACAGATGTAAATTAATGGTCGCCCGCGCGGTGGAAAAAATGAGTTTGACAAGCTGTGGGTTCCGGTATTACTTCGGGTATGACTTCTGCCAAATTGATCAGCGTGAAAGTGCCGATGAAAATTTTCCGCGCCCTGCCCGGGGCGCATCAGGGCCGGAGCCGGTTCATCATTTCTGCACTGGAGGCAAAGATTTCCCAGCATCGCCCACCGGAATGGCAGCCGACGAACGCGCGTGGGCGGCGGTTAAAATCCCTGCTGGATGCGGGCGCGGCGGAACGGGGCGAATCGTTGGATGATGAAGGCATCGCGCGCGAATTGCGTGAGCGTCGCGGAGGGTTGCATTGAAAACTTTTCTGGATGCGGGGGTTTTGCTGTCCGCCTGGCTCGGCCATTCGCCGAGGAGCATCGCCGCCAAAAGCATGGTCGCGGATGACGCGCGCGAATTTGTTACTTCCGATGCGGTAAAGCTAGAACTGCTGCCCAAGCCGACGTATGAAAGACGCCGCGCCGAGCTGGATTATTACAACGATCATTTCAAGAGCATCGCCAGCGAGCCGTTCAGCGCAGAACTCGGAGATGCCGCCGCGACACTGGCAAAAAAATATGGACTTGCCGCGATCGATTCTTTGCACATCGCCTCGGCCATCCGACAGGGCGCCGAGGAATTCATCACCAGCGAATTGCCGGGCAAGCCGATGTTCCGCGTGAAAGATTTGAAAATCATTTCGCTGCATTCGCTTTAACGCTGGTCGCACGAAGAGCGCGAAGGATTTTCTGGACAACGATTTTTGGTGTAAGCAAAGTTGAAGTGACGATGGCTTTAGTAATAAGAGGAAAGTCAGAATGTATTGTGTGTGGCAAAGTTCTTCAAAATAATGAGGAGCTAGTGATGACGTCACCTTTTATTAAGGACAATGCACATCCACTTTGGCGCTATTCAGATGCGGCCATGCACAAAACATGTTTTCTAGCATGGTCGGAAAGACGGTTTTTTATCAGCACCTTTAACGAATTCTTTGACCGCCACTTTCGAGGTATGCGGTATATGCTTGAAGATGGAAGCATTGAAGAGCGCGATCCAAAACCATCGCCTATTTGAAAATCTCAACTTTCTTCGCTGCCTTCGCGGTCTTTGCGCGACTCAAAACTAAACGCCGTCACAAAACTTTCGTTCGGTGACGGCGTTTGAAAACCACGGACAATTTACTTCAACTTCGCCAGCACGGCTTTGATCGCCTCGAAGTTCGGCAAATCTTTCGGCGTCGCGGTCTGTTCGCTGTATTGCACCACGCCGGCCTTATCAATGACGAACGCCGCGCGTGCGGAGGTGTCGCCCACGCCGGCGAGCATCGGGAACACCACGTCGTAAGCTTTGGTCGTGGTCTTGTTCAAATCGCTGGCGAGCGTGATGGTGATTTTTTCCTTCGCGGCCCACGCGGCCTGCGCGAACGGGCTGTCCACGCTGATGGCGATGACGTCCGCGCCGAGACCGGCATACGCGTCAAGACCGGCGGAGAGGCTGCACATTTCAGCGGTGCAAACACCAGTGAACGCGAGCGGGAAGAACAGCACGACGGTATTTTTTTTGCCGAAGTTATTGCTCAACTTGACTTCCACATCGGCGGGCGATTTGGATTTGAGCGTGAAATCAGGGGCTTGGGAGCCAACGGGAATGGGCATAATTATTTTTTGGTTTTGGTTTCGGTTGTTAAAACAGACTGGATGAAGTTTCGGAATTCAACGCGAGCCTGTCAATTGAGGAGTTGGAGTTCAGCCTTCAGGCTGTTCCCTTGCAAGCTAAAGCTTGAACTCCAACTAAAGCGCCGCCAGCACTTCCGCCGCGTGTTCCTCCGGCTTCACGGTCGGCCAGATTTTTTTGATCTTGCCCTCCGGGCCGATGAGGAAGGTGACGCGGAAGACGCCCAGATATTTTTTGCCCATGAAACTTTTCTCGCCCCACACGCCGTAGGCTTCGACGATTTTTTTGTCCTCATCCGCGAGCAAGGTGAAGGGCAGCTTGAATTTCTCCACGAACTTGTCGTGCGACTTCACGGAGTCCGGGCTGACGCCGAAGATGACTGCGCCCTTTTTCTTGAAGTCAGCAAAGCCATCGCGGAAGGCGCACGCTTCCTTCGTGCAACCCGGCGTGTCATCGCGCGGATAAAAATAGAGAATGACATTTTTGCCGAGATAGTCGGCGAGGGAAATTTTTCCGCCGCCGCTCGTTGCCACGGTGAAGGTCGGAGCTTGGTCGCCTTCCTTGAGTTTGAGTTGAATTTCCTTTGCCATAAATTTTCAGCCACAGAGTTGCACAAATGAAGCGCGGATAAAAAAGAAAATTTTTCTGTTAAACCCGAATTCCGAAGTCGGGTAGCGGCGGGCATCCTGCCTGCCGTAGCAACGGGCGGCTTCTCCACCCTCCGCAGTATTCCGCTACGGAGGACGGGCCGCCGCCCGGATGGGGCTTGGAATTGAAAGGGGCTGGGGATTTTTTCCAGCGCCCGACGATGAGCGACGTTTTTTCCGCCGGGCTGGAAGCCACGGCTCTACGGCAGGCAGGATGCCCGCCGCTACCACGCCATTCGCCCGCCGCA
>JAYVQV010000167.1:0-2381 GCA_043776855.1 Limisphaerales bacterium
GATCAGCGGCGGCGCGGTGGAAGACGTTTTCTTTTACGTCTTCGCGGCGCTCACGCTGCTGTGCGGCATCCTCGTCATCGCGAATCCGTTCAGCCGCAATCCCGTCACGAGCGCGATGTTTCTGGTGCTGACCATCATTTCGATGAGCGGATTGTTTTTGCTGCTCCACGCCTTCTTTCTCGCGGCGGTTCAGATCCTTGTTTATGCCGGTGCGGTCATGGTGCTGTTCCTATTCGTCATCATGTTGCTGGATTTGAAAGAAGAGCAGCGCCGCAAAATCAAATTCTTCGGCCTCGCTGCCGGATTGGTTTCCGTCGGCATTGTGGTTTCGATATTTTTCAAAGCGCTGACGACGGTTAAACCCGGCGTGGAAAATCCGAAACTCGAAGGCGAAACCTACGCGCTCGGCAAACTGTTGTTCACGCAATACACGCTCCCGTTTGAAATCGTCTCCGTGCTGCTGCTCGTGGCGATGATCGGCGTGATCCTGTTGAGCAAAAAGAAACTCGAATAAAATGCACGTCGGACTCCAACATTATCTGGCCGTGAGCATGATCCTGTTTTGCCTGGGTCTGCTCGGCGTGATCCTGCGGCGCAACCTGCTGGTGATTTACATGTCGCTGGAACTGATGCTCAATGCGGCGAACCTCGCGCTCGTATCTTTTTCGCGGTTCAACGACAAGCTGGATGGTCAGGTGCTGGTGTTCTTCATCATCACCGTGGCGGCGGCGGAAGTGGCGGTCGGCCTCGCGCTGATCGTGGCGCTCTACCGCAAACGCCAGTCCGCGCACGTCGAAGATTTGACCTCGATGAAACTCTGACGGATGAAATACGAAAATTTACCTTGGCTGATTTTGTTCCTGCCGCTGCTGTCCGCGGCGGTGATAACGCTTTTCACGTTGCGTTGTAAAACGACGAGCAGCCTCATCTCCATCGGTGCAGTCGTCGCGGGCTTCGTGATGTCGGCGATTTTCGTCAACGCCAACGGAATGCATTTCAGCGGTGAAACCTCGGTCAACTGGCTCACCATCGGCAATCTCTCGGTGGACTTCGGCCTCAAGCTTGATGCCTTGAGCATGATGATGTTGTTCGTCGTCACCGGCGTCGGCGGCTTGATCCATATTTATTCTTACGGCTACATGCACGAGGATCGCAGCATGGCGCGTTTCTTTGCGTGCTTGAGCCTGTTCACCTTTTCAATGCTCGGCATCGTGCTCGCGAATAATTTTCTGATGATGTTCATCGCGTGGGAATTGGTCGGCGTGTCCAGCTACCTGCTCATCGGTTTCTGGTTTGAAAAACCCAGCGCCGGCGACGCCGCAAAAAAAGCCTTCATCGTCAACCGTCTCGGCGACTTCGGATTCCTGTTCGGTATCCTGATGGTTTGGGGTCTGCTCGGTTCGCTAAATTTCTCTGTGCTGCAATCCGCCATGACCGCCAATCCCGCCGCACTCGGCTGCTGCGCCACGCTGGCGGCGATGCTGGTTTTCTGTGGCGCGATGGGCAAGTCCGCACAATTCCCGCTGCACGTCTGGTTGCCCGACGCAATGGAAGGCCCGACGCCTGTGTCCGCCTTAATCCACGCCGCGACGATGGTGGCCGCTGGCGTTTACATGCTTTGCCGCACTTTGTTTTTATACAACGTCGAGTCGCTGCACATCATTTCCTACATCGGCGGCTTCACCGCATTGCTCGCGGCGCTGATGGCCGTCCAGCAAAACGACATCAAGCGCATCATCGCTTACTCCACGCTCTCGCAACTCGGTTACATGGTCATGGCCGTCGGCTTGAACGGCTCGACAGCAGCGATGTTCCACCTGACCACGCACGCGTTTTTCAAGGCGCTGCTCTTCCTCGCGGCTGGCTCCGTCATCCTCGGTATGCACCACGAGCAGGACATCTGGAAGATGGGTAATCTCCGTAAAAAAATGCCGATCACGTTTTGGACGTTCACCATTGGCGCGCTGGCCTTGAGCGGTATTCCGCCGTTCGCCGGTTTCTATTCCAAGGACTCCATTCTCGCACAATGTCTGGAAGAGAAAAATTATCTACTATTCGGCGTCGCTGTTTTTGTCGCAGGTCTGACTGCGTTTTATACGTTCCGTTTGTTCTTCGTTGTTTTCTTCGGCAAGGAAAAATCCGACCACGCCAAGCACGCGCACGAATCGCCGCTCGTGATGACCGTGCCGCTGATAATTCTGGCGGTGTTCGCGGCCATCGGCGGCTTCATCGGTATCACGAACAACTACGGCTCGCAGTTGTCTCCCGGCCATGAAGCGTTGACCGTCGTGCAGCAGTTGACCGAACCGATTCACGCTCCGCTCGCAATGTTTGTCGGCATCGGCGTAGCAGTGGCTGGCATCTTTCTCGCCTTCTCGCTC
>JAYVQV010000168.1:0-2380 GCA_043776855.1 Limisphaerales bacterium
CTCACGGGATTCACCATACCTGAAAACGTGATGCGATTGAAAGCCCAACTGTCTTGATGCGCTCGGCGACGCGCAGGTTTTCCAGCATCGTGCCGCCGAGTTCGTGAATGGCGCGGCGGACTTTCCATCCACGGCCAACCATAATGCGGATTGCCGCAACCTGGTTTGTATTACTGAGCCTTCAGCGCTTGCTTCGTGGCTTCCGGCACATTCAGGGCGTCAATCCATTTGGCGGCGGCGGTTGGGTCGGTCTTTACCCAGCGCCGGGCAATTTGTTCCTGAAATTTTTCGCGCTGAAGGTCGTTCGTCACGGATTGCGTCCACTGCGCGGCGAACTCGGGATATTTCACCACGGCGCCGTCGAGGAACGCGCTGAACATCGCTTCGGTTGCCGCGTCCGGCGGCAAACTCCCGAGCCATTTCGCCGTCGCCCCCGGCTCGCTCAATGCCCACGTTTTGAGCCTGGCTCGGATGGGCTGCGGCTGCGAGTTAGTTTCCGGAAATGCGCGCAGCCAGTTGAGTGCCGAGGCGTCGTCGGGCCAGCTGACCAGCAGTCCGGCAATGGCCGTCTGCTGGTCGTCGCCTGACGGCATGGCGGCGACCAGCTGCGCCGTTTCCTCCAAGCGGAGTTCGCCGGCAAAAACCACGGCGCTTTCCAGAAGCTGATGACGCAGCACAAGGCTGTTGGTGAACGGCGGCAGCAGTTCAACTGCCGCCACAAAACTGTTCGTCGCCACGGCGCGGCAGGCTTCCGTGAGGCAATGCAGTTGCACCTCATCGGCGGGCAGGTTGCTGGCATATTCCACCAGCCCCTTCGCATCTTGCATCGCCCACGGCGTCGCAAGCTCAAGCAAGACGGCAGGTTTTTTCTCCGCCGGCAAACCGGCGAGCCAGTTCGTGGCCGACGGCAGATCGGCCTTCGCCCAACTGCCGATGATGTGATTCACGGCGAGCGTGCGGTCGCTTTCGATGGGCAAGGCTTCCGCCCACGCCAGCGCATTGGTGGCGTGGCTTGCTCCCCAGCGCTGGCCAATTTCGCCGATGACTTTTTGGCGGAGGTCTCCCGGCGGAAGATTCGTGGCCTGCGCCGAAACCGCCTCGGGGTCTTTCGCCGCCCACTTGCCGAACACGTCCACCAACCTCGCATCACGCCAACTGAGGGAGACCAGCGGCGCGGAATTCGTCTGATCTTGCAGTGAATCCAACGCCGCGATGGCCTTGGCTGGATTATCCGACGCCAATACAGGAATGATTTTTTCCAAAGCGAACTGGCGCGATGCGAGGTTCGTCAACTGGCGGCTCCAATCGAACGCCGCCGCAACATCCGTCTTCACCCAACCGTCCAGCAACTGCGCCTGAAAACGACTGCGCTGCGGATCGTCCAGAATCGTCGCGGCCAGATTGAGCGTTTCGGAAAATTTTTCCGGCGGAATCTTTGCGGCGAGTTCGTCCAAATTATTTGTCTGCCCGGCTCGATTCGCATTTTGCAACGCCTGCCGGATTTGCTCCGCATCCAACTGGTTGGTGGCCGCGACCGGAACCGGCTCGGTGAAAGTTTTCGCCAATTCCGAACTGGTCGCTTTGCGCTGCGACCAAACGACGCCAGCCGCGATGGCCGCGAGCACGGCCAGAACCGCGAACACCTTGGTGAGTCGTTGCGCGGTGCGGACTTTGTCTTGGGTGGCCTGAAGCTGGTCTTGTGCGTCGCGTGCCTGCTGGCGGGTGGCTTCCACTTCACTCCGGGCGATGCGAGCCTGCTCCTCGGCGTCGCGGATTTTTTTCTGCGCCGCCTCGGTTTGGCCTTGAGCCTCGCGGGTCTTGGCCTGAATTTCGTGCGCCTGATTGCGTGCCGCTTCCGCCTGGCCTTGGGTTTCACGGGTTTGATTCTGCGCGTCCGATAATTTTGCCCCGGCTTCACGCGCCTGATTCCGCGCCTGCTCCAACTGGCGCTCCGCCTCGCTCGCCTGATTTTTCAGCTCCTGAATTTGCTGCTGCGCTGCCGCCACCTGGTCCTGCGCTTCCTCAATCTGGCGCTTGGCGTCCAGCGGCAGATTTTGCATCTCCAAGTTTTTTTTCTGCACATCGCGAACCTGCTGGCGGGCGTCCGCAAGCTGCGACTGCGCTTCCAATAATTTCTCTTGAACCGCGCGCGTTTCAATTTCCAGTTCCTGAACGCGCTTTTGAATTTCGCCGAGTTTCTGCTGCGCTTGGTGCGCCTGCGACCACGCTTCCGAAATCTGATTTTGCGCCTCGGCAAAGCCCGCGAAGCGCCGTTTCGATTCGCGCTGCCACAGCCCGTTGAAGCCGACGCCGATGAGTCCGGCGATCAATTGAATCTTGGCCCGTTCCAATTCGGCCTCCGCCGTGGGAAAATCTTTCG
>JAYVQV010000169.1:0-2380 GCA_043776855.1 Limisphaerales bacterium
TCAATTACGACAGTGGGGTATTTTACGACGCTTTAACTTTGCCGCAACCAACAAGGAAACGTATGGCAAAAGTTAAACTCAACCTCAATGGTCTCTCCATCGGCGACCTGCTCCAGCGGGCGGTGGACATCAAAACGGCGATGACGGGCAACGCCAGCTTCACCACGCCCATTCCCACGCTCACCAGCATCGGGACGCTCACCACGGCGTTGACGACGACGAACAACACCTACGAATCGGGACTGCTCACCCAAAAGACCAACCTCACCAACCGCGATAACGCGGCGGCGGCGCTGGTCGCCGCTTTGTCGCAACTCGGCGGCTATGTCGAGGCTGCCAGTGCGGGTGATGATGCAAAAATCCAAAGTGCGGGCATGGGCGTGCGCGGCACGCGTGCACCGGTTACCGTGCCGACTCAAGTCATGAACCTCTCGCTAAGCGCGGGTGACAACGACGGCGAACTGGATGGGCAATGGGATCCGGTGCCGAACGTGAAGACGTATGACGTGCAAACCAGTCCCGAACCGATCACCTCGACCAGTTGGGTTTCCAAACCTTCCGTGACCAAATCCAAGGTGGTGCTGACGGGCTTGCCGAGTGGCACGCGGGTGAATGTGCGGGTGCGTGCGGTCGGCAGCGGCGGCACGGGAGCGTGGAGCGATCCGTCCATCAAGACGGTTCCCTGAAACCCGACATGACGAAGGATCACCATTATGTCCTTTGACTCCACCAAGCCCGCGAACGGTTCGCCGGTTCTTTCCGTCGAACTGCGGAACCAGCTCAACGCGTTGAACGATGACATCCAGCAACGGGCGTTAAGCATTGATGTGAGCGATTCCATCATCGCCCAATCCTCCGGGCCGGTGAATTCATTGCCGCCGCCGAACTTCACCGTGAGCAATCCGCCCACGCAAGCAGAGATTCTCGCCATCACGGATTACATGATGCAACTCTATGTGGCGTTGACCCGGACATAATGAAGGTTCAGCAAGAACTGAAACTCGCAGGCATTTGAAAAAATCAAAGGCGACCAGCAATGGCCGCCATTTTTATTTTCATAAAGGGGTCATAAAGGGGTCAGTCCTGCCTTGCATGGAAACGATGAGCGGGATTAAATCCATTTTCTGCCACGTCAAAAAGGTCAGGCCCAATCAAATAAAAAAAGAGCCTGGCTAAAAACCTAAAGCCAGGCTCTTTCAACCCTAACCCAATACCGTCTACATTGAATCAGACCGGGGCGGACGGAATTTGTTCAAACTATTTTTTAGGGCGCGGTGAGCTTGTAGATTTTGCCTGACTGCATGAGCGCATAGACTTCGCGGTCATTGTCCTCCGCAAAGCTGCAGACGTTGTCCGGCTGCGCGAGCAGTGTGCCGTGGGCGGTGACTTTTTGGGCGGCGCGGTCGTAGCGCAAGCCCCAGATGGTTCCCGCGCCGTAGTCGGCGTAGATGTAAATGCCGGCGAGGGCAGGGGACGCCTTGCCGCGATAAACGTAGCCGCCAGTCACGGAGACGCCGACGCCGTGATCGGGAAACAGCGCCTCCGACTGCATCCGGCTTTGGTGCGGATACTCGATGACCGGCTCGATGAACGTGGCGCCGGGCGCGCCGGGTTTGAAATGATGCGCGCCTTCGCGGACATTCCAGCCGTAGTTGCCACCTTTCACGATGAGATCAATTTCTTCCCACAGATTTTGCCCCACGTCGCCGCACCAGAGGTCGCCATTCTCCGCGTCCCAACTGAAACGCCACGGATTGCGCAGGCCGAGCGCGTAGATTTCCTTGCGGCAACCACGGTCGCCCATGTCCATTTCTTTCACGAACGGATTGTCCTTGGGAATGGAGTAGCCGAGTTCGCGGTCGGGCTGACCGCGATTGCCGCGTGTTTTCATCCGGCCATTCACGTCAATGCGGATGATTTTTGCGAGCAAGGTGGAAACGCTCTGGCCGTGATTGAACGGATCATCCGCCGCGCCGCCATCGCCGAGGCCGAGGTAGAGAAAACCGTCCGGGCCGAAGCTGACCTGACCGCCCTTGTGATTGCCAAACGGCTGCGGCACTTCGAGCACGATGCGCTCGGAGGCCATGTCCGTCTTGTCCGCGTCGGCGTCGGACACTTTGAATTCGCTGATGACGCTGCGGAGGGGGAAATTCAGCGGACGCTGGTTTTGGTTGGTGTTGCGCTGATTGTAATAGACGTAGAACAGATGATTCGTGGTGAAGCCCGGATGAAACGCCAGACTCAACAGCCCGCACTCATTGTCCTGCACTGGATGACGATTCTCGATGTTGAAGAACACCTTGGCCTCCGCGCCGTCCGAACCTTTCTTGGCGATGACGATGGTGCCGGGCTGATAGACGATGAACATCCGGCCCGAACC
>JAYVQV010000170.1:0-2379 GCA_043776855.1 Limisphaerales bacterium
ACCAAGCCTTTTGACGCTACTTGGCGTCAGGGGATAGTCGCCAAAAATTATGAGCAATGTATTCACCACCATCGAAAGCAACTGCGCCGAGTTGGCGGAGCTGCGCGGCAAACTCCGGCGCCGGCTGGAGTTGAAACAGAAGGCGCAGAACGCGCTGGACACGGAACACAATGCCGCCCTGCGTGAGTTGCAGGAAAAATGTAATGCGACCCGCGCCGTGATCCTGATCCAGCTCGGCGGCGCGCGTCAGGAATTTCTCTCGCCGAAGACGCGCGAGTTTCACGGCGTGACGGTGGGTTTCAAAAAATCCCAGGACAAGCTGCTCTGTCCCGCTGATGACATCCTGGTGAAACGTATCGAGCAGATGGTGCCGGCGAAGATTGCCGAGACGATCCTTGACCGCTCGGTGACGGTGATCAAAAACGCGTTCAAGAAATTGCCGTGGGAGACGTTGCAGAAGCTGGGCTGCTCGAAAGTTTCCGGCGCGGATAATGCCGTGGTTCTGACTAAAGACGATGACGTGGAAGAGCTGGCCAAGAAAACGCTCGGCGATGGGGTGCTGAAGGAATACCGGCCATGATTGATTCCGTTCCCATCCATCTGCGTTCGCCCGCGTTACGCTGGTATTACCGCAACGCGCAGCGGAATGAGGATTTGGGTTTGACGGCCAAGGGTTCGCGGCGCCGCCGCCGCGCGAACGCGCGCAACCGGTCTCAAAAAATTGCCATGCGGCGGGAGCGCGGCTGGCAGGCTTGGAATTTGCGCGTGAGCAAACTGCGGCGGCTGGGCAAAACGACGCGCGGCACGGAACGCATTTACGCGGTTCGGCGCGGCGATGCGATGCTCCTGAAATCTCAAATTGATGGCCTGGCATTTTCCATCGCGACGAGTTTTTACGGCCTGAAGCCGGAGGCGCAAGCGCGCGTTTTGGAATTGGAAAAAACTTTAAGCGCCATCCGGGCGCAACTGGCATGACCATCTACGACGCATTGGTGATTCTCCTTGAATCCACGCTTGAGCAAGACGATGACCGCGAGGTTCGGAAAGCGCGCAAGCGCATCGCTCAAAAAGTAGAATCGTTAAGGCTCAAACGCGAGCGCGCCAACCAGCGGGAATTGATTGCCACAGCTTACCAGATTGCGCCACCAGCGTTCCCAAATAATTGATATGACCATCACGCCATCCCAACGCACGAGCATCATGAAGACCTGGTCAAAGGTCTGCAAAGATCGCGGCTGGAAATCTTCTGACCGAGCCTTGCGGTTGGCCACCTTTGGCAAAATCATTGGCCGTGAAATCGCCAGCGCCGACGAGATCGGGCGCATTGATGAATGCACGAAGTTGATGAAGGAATTGCAGGCGATGCTGGGCGTGAGTTTGACCGCCGCGCGCGAGGCGGATGATCTCACGATCAACCGCGCGCGTGTGCTGCGCAATGTCATCCTGACGGAATTGGTGCCGTGCCTGGAGCTTTACGTCGCCGATGTGCGCGCCTACCTGACGGAGATCATGGAGGACAAAAATCGCTGGTGGAAAATTGACCGTCCCGCGCGCGAGATGTCGCTAATGGATTTGGACGCAAAGCCGATTGTTAAATTCGATCCAAAGCGGGGCGAGCTGCGGGAATTTCCAAGCCAGTTGGATCAGATGGTTTATACGTTGTCGTCGTGCCTCAACGGCAGCGGCAAGGTGCGCGCGGGCAAAAAGTCGCGCCTCGGTTTCCGCGTGGCCGCCGGCGACACGCTTCACGAAATGAAAATGAGGGCGCGCGTGCGGTGCGATTGCGCGGAGATTTGTTCCCGGCACATGGTCGGGCCATTGCCCGCGCCGGAACTTAAATGCGTCGTGATTGAAGTCGGCAGTGTTGCAGAAAAGGGAGACCCGTTTTGAAAAAACACCAAGCCAAGCGAATGACCATCGCTGACTGTCCAACCTGC
This sequence comes from Limisphaerales bacterium, assembly GCA_043776855.1. Taxonomy (GTDB): domain Bacteria; phylum Verrucomicrobiota; class Verrucomicrobiia; order Limisphaerales; family UBA11358; genus UBA11358. The sequence goes on from JAYVQV010000170.1 coordinate 1,938, forward strand.
GGCGTAACGCCGAAACAACAAGTGCGGCGAAACCCGAAGGGAGTGCTGCGCTGGTATCGCTACGAATGTCCCGACTGTGGCCTCGCGCCAGAACGCCACAGCGAAAACTCCGACGCCTCTGTGAGGGCGTGGAATGAAACCGCGATTCTTGGGCACAACAGTTAATTCAACCAACCCAAGAAGAGGGAGATCCGTTTTGAACGGCTGAACTGACGCACCACGCATCAACGATATGAAAAAAAACAAACCGTTACCGATTAAAATGGCCGCGCCGCTAATGGTTGCGTCCAATGATGTGTTCAGCGACTGGGTGGCCAGACTAAAACAGCACAAATGCAAACTCCGCGCCGCCTTCAAAATTAAGGTGGACACTGACACGCTAAAGCTAAACAGCCTGCCGACAATCGAAATAAAGGCAGCGGAATACTCCAACAAATATATG
>JAYVQV010000171.1:0-9204 GCA_043776855.1 Limisphaerales bacterium
TTCACCGAACTGCCTGACAACCGGCGGACGAGCCGTCCGCGCTCCGTTCACCGTTTGCCGCCGCCTACTTTCGCACATCCCGCCGGCAACGCGAACGCCGCGCCGTTCCCGCCCGTTTCTGTTTTCTGCTTTCTGCTTTCTGCTTTCTGCTTTCTGCTTTCTGCCTTACTCCGGCGGCAGCACGTTGAAACTTTCCACGCGCGGCACATAATTCGTCACCGGGCCGAACACGGAATTCGTGACCACCGGCTGGATGGAAATGACCGCCCGCGTGGCGCTCTCGGCGACCACTTGATAATTCGTGATCAGATTAAAATACGGGCCGCTATCCAGCACCGTGCCGCCCGGCGCGGGCTTGAGGGTCTGGCCGTAGGCGAGCACCAGATAACGCGGCGCGGCGCTGATACGCAGCAAGCCCAGCATCTGCTGCGGCAGCCATTCATATTGCTCGTCGGTGATATCTTTGTTCAGACGGTTCACATCGTTGCGATTAATAAAAGGGGATTTCTCCGTGAGCGCCGGTGCGCGCAGAATGTCACCGATGCGCTTGAACGCGCCGTCCGCGAAAATATTTTTGTTCGCGCGCGTGGTGTTGATGCCCGCCGCGCCGTTCACAATCTGCCACAACGGTGAATCCACCACATTCAAGCCCGCCGGATTCACCACCACATTGGTCACAAAGGGCGGAGCACTAAAACTTGGCGTGGTCGTGATATTAGTGAGAGCCATGATGCCACCCAACACCGCCGACCATGACGCGAGATGAGTTTGGTTGACGGACAGCGCACCGCGCGTGGCGTTCGGATGCGGCGTGGCGGTAAAGACATCAAACAGCAAATCATCCTGGATCGGGCGCGAGTTAACGCCGTCAAATTCATCGCTGTCCCCAATCCAAGCCAGCCAGACGTTTTTGCCAAGGTTCGGATCAACCTGCGTGGTGTCGGTATATTCCACCACGTTGGTGGCTTTGAGATAAACCGTCTGCCACGGCGTGCCGCGATGCACCCGACCCAGCCATCCGGCGGATGGATAATGATTGGTGGGAAAATCCCAATAGTCCGAACCCATGATCAACGGGTCTTTAAGCCCCAAGTTGAATGTGAAGCGCGTATCACCCGCGATGACATCAATCTGTCCGCCCCGGCCCCACGGTTGGTAACGCTTGGGAACTGGCTTAGTAGCAGCGAGAGAACTTAAAGTTGGTTTGGGTAGCGTCGAGGCAACCGTCGGATCATTATCAATCCAAGTCGCATTGGTGAGGCCGGTGAGCGGCGCACTCAAGTCGCTGCTCAAATAATGCACCAACGGGTCGTTCACCGTCCAAATCACCGGAGTCGTCACGCTGCGCGCGGGTGTGAACGGTGCCTGCTGCTGTAGATTGGTGTTATGATAAGTTTTACCGTCGTCCGCCGAGAAATTAGTTCCCGTGAAAAAACCGTCAAAGAATGTGGCCTGGTTGGGAATACTGCTCAAACCAGAAGGAACACCCGGCAGGTTACGACTCCAAAGATTTGCATTCACGTCACCGTTTTTTGAACCGTTGATCTGGCTGAACACGCCCCAGTTCAACCCATCTGAATTATTGTTTGTGCTCCAGAAAGAATAACTCTCAACCCCATTCAGGTGATCCGGGTCTTTCAACTCGTCGCCCAGATTGCGAACGGATACCGGGCCATTGAGCTGGACGTAGTCAATGACGTGGCCGTCATCCAAAATAAAGCTTTGGAACGCATTGGTCGTGGCCAGTTCAAAATCAGGGAACGACGGCAAGGTGGTGACTGCCGGGTTGAACACCGGTGTCGTAAAACCGGTGCCAGTGGGAACACCGCTTTGATCAAGGTTCAACGCCGCTTCATGCACAAATGGATAATCAAAAAGACCGGTGAAAAACGCAGCGGCGTTGGCCGTGCGGCTGCCCGGCGCAGTTTTGAAATTCCATTTTGACCCAAGCCAGGTCGCCGGGGTGGCGGAGTATGTGAAATAGTTTGAGGCAATATAATTATACCCGTTGTAAGACAACCGCATGGTCACCTCATCCCCCGCAAAGATAACCGGCGCAATGCCCGGATAGTTGGAGGTGTAGGAATTCCAAAACGCAAAACCCATGTGGTTGGTGATGCTCATCACAAACAACTGGTTCGTGGTGAAATCGGACGCCGTGGCCGCCGTCCAAGCCTCATCCCGCCTGCGATTAAACTTGAGTTTGCGCGAGACCTGCAGCGCGTTGTAAGAATAGAACGTGTTGAAGTTGGGTAGGTATTTTTTTGCACCGATAATCCAAGGCACGCCATAAACATTCACCCCCAGCGGATAATTTTGAGTGCTGCGCCCGACCACCAAATCTGAGATGGAGAGCGGACGCGATAATTGAGTATCAGTAATCCCGCTCACGCTGACCACTTCCTCGTAACCGTTGATGAATACGTCTTGGAACCCATTGTTGTTCGTCACCAAAAACGTCGGTCGGAAGACGTGCGGATAATCCACGCCGCCCGGCTTGAAAGTGTTTTTCACCGAAGCGTCATAAATGTTCGCCGCCAGTTGCAGCAGCCGGTTAATGGACGGCGAATACACAAACTTGTTGCTCACCAGCACCGGAATATGACCGATGCCAAACGCGGGAATCTGGTTAGCCATCCCGAAGAACGGCAGGTTCGTCAGGCCAAAGCCGGTCGGGTCGTTGGTGGTGATGACGCCGGTGATGGCGTTCGTCCAGTAATAATTCGCCGCGTTGCCGGTGATGCGATAATAGCTGGCGAGAAAGTTGGACGGGTTGCTGTGAAACCAGTTCGTCGTGTAAGTCATCAGCAGCCGGTCAACGGCGTTGGTGAAGAAACGCAACGGCTGCCACGCGATGAGATTTGTCTCCTGGCCGGCGACGATGTTGCCGGAGAAATCCAGATTGTCGTAATTCAGATTCATCCGGTCATCGGCGGGCGCGGAGTCCGTGCCGAGCTGGTCCAGCATCCGGTAATAAGTGTAGCGGTCGTAAGTCGGGCGCGCGCCGTTCGCCGTGATGGTGGTGCTGGCGTTCGTCAGGCGGCCGCTGAAATAATTTCCCGCCGCGATGACCGCCGGGGCCACGCCCTGACCGGTCTTGGTGGCATCAAAAAAATCTGACGGCGTGAAATAACGGTTGGGATTGTTCGCGCCCGCCCAAGGAAGGTTGATGGGGTCGGGCTTGAACGTCTCATCAATGTTCGGCGTGCCGGTCTGCAACGGGCCGTCGCCGTATTCATCAATGTTGTTGCGCTGAAGCGTGGCGGCGGGAGTGATGCCAAAGATAAAACTGGCGGAGGCGAGGTTGTTGTAAAAACCGGCGTAGCGCCACGCGAGCAGCGCGCGGGCATCGTCAAAGGCGTAACCGGTGTTGGGGAATGACAGCCATTGCTGATAGACGTAAGGGTTGTTGAGATTGTTCAGCAACGTGGGCGAATTCCACTGGTTCGTGTTCAAGTCCGCGAGAAACGCAGCGAGATTTATTTCCCACGAGCCGACGCCTTGGTTGCGAAAATAACCGTCGCTCGTGCCGAGGGCGGTGTTCAAGACCTCGTTGTGAATGGCGTTGAGGTCCAGCGATTCGCCGATGGGCAGCGCGATGAAGGCGTAGCGCGAAAGAAATTTGTTGTCCGCCGCGTGCGGTGTGCCGGGACGTTCGAGGATGCCCACCCACTGCGGGTCGCCCACCATCCCCGGGATTGGTGTGACATTGGTGAAACCGTTACCGCTGGCGTTCACCTGCACGTCGTTGATGGCGTCGCCGGTGTCCTCGAACACGGTGTTGCGGTTGAGGTCGAGAAAAAATCTTCCGTTCGTCTCGCTGCCGCTGACCAGCACCGGGGCGCGCGGCAGGTAGAGGAGGTTGGCGCAGTTCTGCACGAAATCAGACGGCAGCCACGGCACGGTGGTGAGGGGGTCGTTCAAATTCAGAAAATCAAAGTTGACGTTCGTAGGGCTGGACGAGCCGCGCGTGTAACCGTAGCCGTTGATGTAGTTCGTGGAGACGAGGAGGTGGTAATTATGGAGCGCGGCGTTGGTGGCAAAAATATTGGCGAGGATCTGCGCCTGCGCGGCGACGAGCGCGGAGTCGGCAGCCAGCCGCGCGGTGGTGATCTCGGTGCTGGTGGTCACAGAAACGCGTTCGCGCCGCGAGACGGCGAGAAACGCGATGGCCATGACGAGCGTGACGGACAGCAGGATGAGCGTGATGACGAGGGCGAGGGCGCGCTCGGCGCGGGGCAAACCTGAAACCTGAAACCTGAAACCTGAAACCCGCAGGCCGCTGGATTCTGTAATTTTGATTTTCATTGGTAGGCCGCGCGGTCGGCGTTCGGGATGGAAATGTGCTGGCGAAAAATATGGACGTTGCCGGACTGGTCGTTGAGGTAGAGCGAGCGGCGGTCGAGCGGCGGCAGCGCGGGCAGATTGTTGGGCAGCGACTCGGCGCGCTTGATCGCGCGATCCTCGAGCTTGGCAAATTCCAGTTCCACGGACACGGGCAGCGTGTTGCCGAAGAAATATTGCCGCGTCTCCGTCCAAGTTTTGCTCGCGTCCTTGTAGGTGAACACATCCGGCACCTGGGCGTGGTTAAAATTGTAATCGTAACGCATCCAGACGCCGTTGGCATCGTAGGCGTTGAGGGAGAGCTGCACCACGCCGTCAATGATGTGGCTCATGTTCGTCCAGACGCCGCGCGCGAGGTTGTTGTTGACGGCGTTAAAAAACGCGACGCGTAACGCGAGGGGATTGTTATAGATGTTGGTGCTGGCGGAAAACCGGTAGAGCGGATAGAGCGAACTGGCCGAGCGGTAGTCCACATAATAACCAATGCCCGTCCACGTCGTGTTTTCGCGGGAGAGGATGAAGATGGCGTTGAGAAAATTGGAGCGCCGATCGGAGCCGCCGGGCAGGTTTTGTTCCAGCGGGCGGTAGGTGTTGTCGTAAGCGAAGATGTCTTCGACGGAAAAATTCACCGCGCCATTGGTGACGCCGCCGGAGGCCGCCATCAGGCGCAGGTCGTTGCCGATCAAATCCACGGCGGCGCGGCCACCTTCCATCACGTCGGTCTGCGTGACGCTGGCGCGGAACGCGCGCTGCGTGCTGCTGAACACCTGCATCAGCGCCAGCACGATGAGCGAGAGCAGCGACATGACGACGAGCAGCTCGACAAGGGAGAAGGCGCGGGAAAATTTGAAATTTGAAATTTGAAATTTGAAATTTTTAGCCGCCGCCGGATTCGGGCGGGCGACCGGCGGCGTGTGATTGATGACATTCAACTTCATATCACGGCGTGGGGGAAAAAGTTTGCGGCGAATAAAAAAAGAGTTCCTGTCGGCTGGCAAGCTCCGGGGCAATCTGGCTGACGGCGACCCGGAAAATTTGCCGTCCATTTCCCAGATTGCCGTTGGGTAATTGCGGCCAGCGGAAGGTGAGGCGCAGTTCCCGCTGCGAGCCGGCGGCGACGTGGTTGTAATAGGTGAACTTCGCCCAGTCGGCCGCAACGCCCGGCTTGTCCGCCGCCAGTGTGTTGGCGGTGGCTCGCCAATACGTCGCCGGGCCGTAGAGCGGATAGCTGACGATGTCGCCGCTGGTGTAAGCCCGATTCTGCCAGAGCAGCGGCGCGTCAAAATCCGGCGCGGCGTTCACCACATACACGCGGTAGCTGAAGGTGTCCTCGCGCATGATTTGATTTTGTTGCGGCGGCTTCTCCGCGCCGATGCCGCTGATGGAGCGGACATACGCGACGATGTGGTTGCTGTAGCCGTCCACGACAAAGGCCGGATCGAGCCGGCGGATGGGGACGCCGTTGGCATCCGTAAATTCCGGCGTGCTCAAAATGCCGATGAGGTTGGAGCCGGTGTTGATGGGATGGATGGAATAGAAGGCCGGGGCAAAATGATAAATTCCAAGCGGGATGCCGGTGGCTTGGCTGGAGCCATTCTTTTCATCATAGCCATTCACGCCGGTTACATTTTTGCTTGGGTCAAAAAAATTCTGGTAGCTCCAGTAGTTCGTGACGGCATAGACGTAGTTCGTCAGATCATCCGCGCCGCGCGAGCCGCTGCGGATGGTTTCCAGCAACACGTTGGCATCCTGCCCGATGATGGTTTCCTCGCGGTTGTCGCGCTGCGCACCCATGCCGTAGGGCAGCACGAGCATGATGGCCAGCAGCGCAAACCCGATGATGGCGAGGCACAGGGCAATTTCGATGAGGGTGAAGGCGGGGGAAAGTTGAAAGCGGAAATTGGAAAACAGAAATACACGAACACGCTGCGGTGCGCGCCGGGCAAGTCTCAAATGAGCCAAGGAAAGTTTCATTGCACTTTTTGGAATTCCAGCCGGGCGCGGCCGGTGAGCGCGTCAATATGAACGAGGGTGAACGCGGAACTGGTGCTGCCGTTGAGCGGGGTTTCCGTGACGTCGCCAGCCGTGACGGTGGTGAGCGTGGCCGACTTGGTGCTGGCGCTGTAACCGAACGCCACATTGCCCTGCGCGAGCGGGATGTATTCATCCTGATAGGACGCGTCCACGCCATTTGTGGTCAACTGGCCGAGATAATTGAAGGCAACGTAGGGCAACGTCACCAGCAGCTTGTTGGTCTGCGTGGGGAAGGGAACGGCGGCGCGCTTAAAACTGCCGACGGTCAGCGGGCCGCCGTTGATCAAAGTGGTCTGGCCGGCGGGCAGCTTGAATTTCCACGCGGCGATGTAATTGTTTTGCGGCAGCGCCTGCCAGGTGTCGAGATACTGCCAGTCAGACTGCCGCTGGCCGGGCTGGTCGCCGAGCTTGCCTTGCGAGATGAACATATAGCCGCCCAACTGTGACTCGGAAAGATTGGTTACTTGCGACTTTTCAGCGGCGGACAAATTATTCCACCAAGTATTGGGGGGATACATATTGCTCGCATCACGCCAAAAATTTGTCTGCAAAAAAACCATATAGACCGTGGTGCGCTGGCTGATGGCGAGTTGGCGGGCGCGGGAGACGTCATCCAGCAACTGCTGCGCGGCACTGGTGGCGAGGTTGGACTTGCCCAGATTTTTGAGCGCGGGCACGCCGAGCGCGGCGATGATGCCCAGAATGGAAATCACCACGAGCAGTTCGATGAGGGTGAAGGCGCGGCGGCGAAGGCGGGCGACCAGCGGCAGGCCACTGGTTGCGCCGGAGAATGGTTCCGCGCTGGCAACCTGAAACTTGAAACTTGAAACTTGAAATTTCATTTCACTTCCAACTCAAAATGTTGTCCTTGTTCTTGCCTTGATCGGCAGCGCCGACCTCGTAGGTTTTGTCCGGTCCAGCAGACCACACCATGACTTTGCCGTGGTAAAGAAAGTTGTCGGTTTGAGCCTGATTTGCGGGGCTGGCGTTCGGATTCGACAACCCGTAAAAACCAGCCTGAACATACGCTGCCGGGGGCGGCGGATTTTGAGAAACCTTCTGCAAACTGTAAAGCAGGTCGCTGCACTTGTCGTCATAGCTGGTGTCCACGGTGATGATGTAGGGATTGCCCCAAGGATCACGATAGACTCCGGTGTTGTCCACGCCAGCCAGCGGTTTCGGGTCGGTGGCGACATAATCGTAACCTGATAATTTGGCGTTGAGAAACTTGGTCTGCTTGGGATTGTAGACGTGGGCGTTGTTGGAGGTGATGTTGCCGTTGGGATATTTTTCCAAGTCCATCAGGATGGCGACCACGTTGCTGTTGTTGTCGTAGGCGTAGCCGCTTCCATTACCCGGCCCAAAAACAAAGCCGGTCGTAAAATCGTTGCCCGCAGCGATAGTCTGCTCCGGCTTGATGAGCGGAAAGCGACCGTAGTCCGCATCGTAAGCGTTGATGGCGGTGACGAGATCCTGCATCTCGGTTTTGGCCTTGGTGATGAGCGCCTTTCTATTCACCGCCGCCAGCACGGGCAACAGCATGCCCGCCAAAATGCCGATGATGGCGATGACGACGAGCAGTTCCACGAGGGTGAAGCCCGCCGAGTAGCGGCGCGCGGCAGACAGATTTTTTTTCATAAGCGTGAAGAGGTTTTTGCGGCGCACAGGATGCGTCAAAAGGGGGCGTTGAATCAAAGTTTTAATCACCATCCCCCGCCGGCTGGCCGGGCACGGACGGGTGGTGATGACCGGCTGCCAGAGGCTGTCGTGCCATTCCACCGGCACACGGCCAGCACAGGGTTGGGCAAGGATCGGGCGCATAGGTCAGGGCATGGGTGAATTGATGATGACGGATTTGCTCCAGTTGCAGATGAGGTGCTTCTTGCCCTTGATTTGTAATTGAACCCACAGGTCATAGCCGCCGACATTGTTGGTGCCGGGATAGACATAGCGGACGGGGTTAAGGTCGGGGGCGAGCAAGGGCTGATAATTTTCGTCCGGTCCGCCAACGGAGGTGATGAGTTCCGTGGTGCGAATTTTAGTCCCGGGGTAATATTCATTGGTGATGCGGGTATCAAATTGCTTGGTGCTCAAGCCCAGCAGGAAATTTTTTGCCGCCGCAACCTCCTCGCCACCACCCTTGGTGCAATTGATGAATCCGCCGACGCCATAGGCCAACTTTGCATCAGAAACTAGGACCGTTGAATCAGCATTGTCATCCAAGGTATGAAAATAATCCACCCCGCCGACCGTGGTGATTTTCGTCCCGGATAGTTCGTAGTAGAGCTGGCTCAACAGCGCTGACTCATAGGTCGCCGTCGCCGCATTTTTATTACCCGGTGGAAAGACGCCGTATTTGGCCTTGTAGCCTTCGAGCGCGGATTCAATGGCGGCCAGTTCCCCTTTCGCCACGCTGATTTTTTTGGACTTCCCCGCCGCCGACGCCACGGCCAGCAACATCCCGGCAATCACGCCGATGATGGAGATGACCACCAGCAGTTCAATCAGTGTGAACGCCCGTTGATTCGTAAGATCGGTTTTGTCAGTTTTCATGATTTGAAATTGGTTTTAAGTTTTACCGCTCACGCAACTCCTGCTCCATCCGTTCGCTCAACCATTGCTTGACCATGCTCTGATAGTTCAGATACCGCGCCCGGGCCAGCCGCTTGATGCGCGCCAACATTCGCGGATCAAACCGCAGAGTGACCGTCACGGACTCGGACGACTCGGCGCTGCCGGAGGTGGATGCCTCCATCAACCGCAGGTCCGGACGATGCTCGCCCCAAAAACTCGCCTCCGCATCTTCGCTGTCGAAGATCGGCACTT
>JAYVQV010000172.1:0-2374 GCA_043776855.1 Limisphaerales bacterium
GAATAATTCTTGCCTTTGCCGCCGCCGTCCGCAATTTAACCGGCACACAATGAGTAAAAAAGTTTTCATCGGCACGGACAGCGGCGCGACCACCACTAAATTTTGTGCGGTGTGGGAAAATGGCGAGCCGGTCTCCAGCAAAGTTCTCCAGCGCCCGACCAGTTCGGAAAAAGGCCGCGCCGCTGTGATGGCCGCGTGGGTCGGTGGCGTCGGTGATTTTCTCGCGCAAAATAATCTCCAGTGGTCGCAGGTCGCCGGTGTCGGCCTCGCGATTCCCGGGCCTTACGAGGGTTATGGTGTCTGGGGCATATCGCCGAACCTGCCCGCCAGTTTTTGCGGCTGGGATGTGCGCGCGGATTATGCGGCGGCGCTCGCGCAGCCAGTCGGCCACGCCGTTCCTGTGGCGGCGGGCAACGACGGCAATTACGGAGGTGTGGCCGAGGCGAAGCTCGCGCGCGGCGACCAAAAAATTTCCGTGGCGATGCTCATGCCCGGCTCCGGCCTCGGCGCGGCGTTCGTCGGCGCGGACGGTTTGTGTCTCGACGGCGACACGCTCGCGGGCATGGAAGCCGGCCACATGCCCGCGCCGTTGCACTTGCTCGGACTGGGCGGCAGCAAGCCGTTCACCTGCGGTTGCGGACGCGACTGGGGTTGTGTGGAGGCTTACACCACAATTTCCGGCTTGCCGCAACTGCTCGCGGAATTTCTCAAGCGTCATCCGCAGCATGAACTCGCCACGTCCACCGCGCCGATCAAAGAAAAAGTTCTCTCGCTCCGCACCCGCGCGCAAAAGGGCGACGCGCTGGCGCTGGAAATTTTTGATTTTCAAGCGCGCGTCATGGGCCTCCACGTCGCGAATCTGGCGATGGCGTTCGACCCGGGCATGGTCATCATCGGCGGCGGCCTGATGGATCACGAGGCGACCACGCCGGAATTCCGGGCGCGTTACTTGCAGTTAATTGATGCCGCCGCCCGCCCGTATCTCTGGCCGCAACAGCGCCAGACCATGAAGATTGTCCCCGCGCAATTGGGCGAACTTTCGCAAGCCATCGGCGCGGCGCTGGTGGCGATGTATCAGAGCCGCCGTTAAAACCGTGCCACGCTTCCACGAGCAACTTGCCGCCGCCGCCGAAACGGGAAGGCCGTTTGCGCTGGCAATCATCACCGGGACGAAAGGCTCCAGTCCGCAGCGCGAAGGCGCGAAGGCGATTTTTTTCAGTGACGGCAAAATCATCGGCACACTGGGCGGCGGCTGCCTGGAAGCCGAGGTGCAATCCCGCGCGCTCACGGCGCTGAAAACCGGCCAGCCGACGGAATTTCAAATGGTGCTCGACCACGACTTCGGCTGGGATGATGGACTGATTTGCGGTGGCAGTGTGAATGGACTCATCTTGCCCAACGCAGAAAAATCTAAAATTCTCTGGCAAGAACTCACCGCCGCCACCGCGCAGATTCGCTGGGGCGTGAAGAAAGATTTCACCGCCGCAAAAATCGTGGCGGGTGATAATAGCGAGTGGCGGTATCAAGAAACCATTTCGCCGCCGGTTGAATTGTGGATCGCCGGTTCCGGCCACGTCGCCCAAGCCGTCGCGCCGCTGGCGCTGAAGTTGGATTTTGCCGTCACGGTTTTGGATGACCGGCCGGATTTGGCGAACCATGAAATTTTTCCGTCCGCCACCAGGCTGCGCGTGGCTGGCTGGCACGAACTTTTGAAAATCCCGCCGCCCACCGCCCCGGCTTTCGGTCTCGTGGTCACGCGCGGGCATCAGCACGACGCGCTGGTGTTGTCGGAGTGGGTTCGTTTTCCCTTCGCGTTTCTCGGCATGATCGGCAGCCGCCGCAAGGCGCGCATCATGCGGGAAAATTTCATCAAACAAAAAATTGCCACGGCGGAACAATTTGACCGCATCGCCTGTCCCGTCGGCCTCGACATCGCGGCGGTCGGCCCGCACGAAATCGCCGTGAGCGTGCTCGCGCAGCTCATCCAAAAGCGCGCGGCCCTGCCAAAATGATTTCAAAATTGGATTTTCTTCCGCCCGAAAAATTGTGAACATTTTCTTCCGTTGCCTGTCAGAAAAGTCGAATTGAAATCATGCGGAACATTTCAAAAATTTGGATTCTGTCCGTCGCGTTGGTGCTGCTTCACGTCGCGGCGTTCGCGGCTTCGTTCACGGCCACGCTCGACCGTGACGCGATGACGCTGGGCGAGAGCGCCACGCTGTCGCTGACGTTCGAGGGCGCGCAGCCCCGCACTGTTCCAGTTCCGCACGTCGTCGGCCTGCAATTCGATCAAGCGGGCACATCGCAAAGCGTCAAGATCATTAACGGCGCGATGACCAGCACGGTCACAGTGACATTTTCCGTGACCGCGCAG
>JAYVQV010000173.1:0-2372 GCA_043776855.1 Limisphaerales bacterium
GCTGGTGGAGCCGCTGTTCGAGTCCACGCCGTTCGTCGCCACGAACCACGTCGCGGCGGAAGCGGATTGGAAAAAGAAAACGCCCGCGAATAAAATGCCGCCACGCTGGCAGGCGGCGGCGATGAACAACAAGAACGACATGGGCAACGGGTGAATGGCGACAATTTAACATTCGCGCCCCGCGCCGCCATAGCCAGTTTGGGGGACGGGGTGAAAATTTCTCTACAAATCCAGAATGCTTCTGACACAATCGCCGCATGGCAAAAAAGGCTTCTGCAAAATCCGTTTCCGGTGGGGCGAGCGTCCCCGCGAACCTAGACGAATAGGTTGCGATGAAATTGGTGTGAGCCATCCCAAAGCGCCAGAGGACTGGCGCACTCCAAGACGCTCCGCGTTGCCGAACGCCGTCATCAATCGCGCCAGCGTCTTGGACTGCGGTAGCCCTCTACCGCTTTCTACGAGTGACACCATGCTGCGGCCCTCATTTTTGTCCCGCATTGCCCGCTTGAATTTCCCCCCGCATTTTCCCACAGTTGCCGCTGTGACAATCACCCGTAAATCTTTCGCCCCCGACCTTGCCGCGCCGAAGCAAAGCGCAGGCGGGTTCACGCTGGTGGAGATCATGATTGTCGTGGCCATCATCGGGCTGCTCGCGGCGATTGCCATTCCGAATTTTGTGAAGGCGCGCGCCACCTCGCAGGCGAACGCCTGCATCAACAACCTCAAGCAGATTGACGCGGCGGTGAGCCAGATGGCCATCGAGCGCGGCCTGCGCACCGGCTCCACCTACAATTTCCCCAGCGACATCACGGCTTACCTGAAACTGACATCCGCCGGGGCGCTGCCGCCCTGCCCGGCTGGCGGCACTTACGGCGAGGGCGCCATCGGCATGACGCAGCCAACCTGTTCGCTCGGCTCCTCGGTCACGCCGCCGCACGTCCTCCCTTGAGGCCGCATCATTTCCACAAGCAATGTTACGCAAAAAAACTTTTCACCCGGATTGAAGCGGCGATGATGCTTGAAACCACGGGACGGCGTTGGCCGTCTTGGTTCTGCAATCACGGTGATCAAAAAATTATTTTGTCATTAATTTTCGCGATTGCGCCGGGTGATGAAAGCGGTGAAAATTCCGATTCAATTTAACATGAACGATTCAACTGAAAAAAATGTGAAGCCTGATCAAGGCTGCTGCTCCTGCGATTACTCGCTCGCCTTCCTGCTGCTGCGCGGCTGGCTGGGCATCCGCGCGCTGCTCGCGGGCCTGGAAAAATACGGCGCCTACAAATCCATCCAGAAACCGCTCGGCGACGGCACCGATGGCGTGATGGATGCAAAAGTAAAATATTATGCGCTCGATAATTATCACGGCATCCCGGCGGCGTTGAAATCGAAGTTTGAAAATGAAGCGCTGCTGCCCGGTTTCGCGCTGAACCTGTTCGACAAAGTTCTCGGCCCGGCGCTCATCATCGCGGGCGTGATGCTGCTGCTTGGCCTCGGCACGCGCATTTCGCTGTTCGTGCAAGGGGTCATTTACATCGCGCTGTCGGTCGGGCTGATCCTCATCAATCAAAATGACGGTCCGCCGTTTTTGGGAATTCACGTTGCGCTCGTGGCGATGGCGCTGATGCTCGCAAAACACAACAAGCTCGCGCTTCTCAAAAAATGGTAACTCCAAAAAATTCTTCCGCCAACGATAGTGGGACAGGCGTCTCGCCTGTCTCGTTGCCGCTGTTGTCCGCCGCCGAAACTGGACCGGCTGGAAGCCCGTCCCACTATATTTCCCGCCGCGAATTTCTCGGCACGACTGCTGCCGCCGGTGCTGGCCTGCTGCTCACGTCATGCAGTCCTGATGCCACGCCAAAAACGGGTGGCGCGCCGAAGGCGGCGTTGAGCAAGTTGAACATCGCGCTCATCGGCTGTGGCGCGCAGGGACAGGTGTTGCTGGATTCGCTCACGGTCATCGAGGGACTCAACCTCGTCGCCGTCGTGGACATTTGGGATTACAACCGCAACTCGAACGTGCGCCGCCTCAAGTCGCAGGGCTTCGAGGTGAAGGGCTATCACGACTACGAAGAACTGCTCGCGAACGAAAAAGATTTGCAGGCCGTCGTCGTCGCCACGCCGGATTTCTGGCACGCGCCCGTCACGAACGCCTGCCTGAAGGCCGGGCTGCACGTCTATTGCGAGAAGATGATGAGCAACACCATTGACGGTGCGCGTTCGATGGTGAAGACGATGCGCGAGACGGGAAAACTGTTGCAGATCGGCCATCAACGCCGCAGCAATCCGCGCTATCTTTTTGCGCTGAACAAACTCGTTCGCGACGCGCAGATTTGCGGACGCATCACCGCCGCGCACGCGCAATGGAACCG
>JAYVQV010000174.1:0-9147 GCA_043776855.1 Limisphaerales bacterium
CCTGTGTGTTCCTAGCCGATTAGTCGAAGCAGAAACTCACAGGCTAGAAGCCTGTGCCACTACCGACGCCGCGCGACAAACTCCACCACCGCAGTTCACCTCACCTGCCGTCGGCACAGAAACACACCTTCTTCTTTCGACGATGTCACCCATTCGCTGACAACTTTCAGCCCATGCTTGGCGAGAATTTTTCGCACCCGCTCCGGCGTGTAGCGATAGGAGAAGAAAAGCCGGATGGATTCGCCGCGTGCAAAGGCAAATTCTTCACCGCTGACTTTCACGCGGCAGGCGCGAGTGAAATGAAACTTTGCTACGACGCGCTGCAAACCGAATCCGCCGCTCTCGATGGTGAAACGTAGTTTCCCATCGCGCGGTTTCACGCCGAGGTCGAAGAGAAACGGCGTCAGCCAGTCACGCGTCAGTTCGTTGTCGTATTGCGGCAGAATTTTTTTCATTCCGGCGGCATAGTCATCGCCCGGCGACAAGTTCGCGCTGAACAGCAGATGATCTTTCGGACGCACAAGTGCGGCGAGCTTGGGCAGGATTTGTTGCGGCTCGAAGTTGGGAATCATGCCGAAGAAGGTGACGAGTGAGGAGTGATGCGTGAGCAGGGCGGACTTCAAGTCGTTCGCCGTGGCGAGGTCGCAGACGAAGGGGAAACAGTTTTTATCCGGCAAGACTTTCAGCGCCGCCTGGCGCGCGACGAGAACCATCGCGGTGCTGACATCGCTGGGCGTGTAGGAAATTTTTTTGCCGCGCGCTTGCAACAGCTTCAAGAGCCGTGAATCTTTTTGCCCGCCACCGCAGCCGAGACCGATGACGTGAACCGCTTTTGATTTTATTTTTTCAGCGGCTTCGATGAAGGCGCGGTCGTAGGTGGCGAGACAATTGTCGTCGTAGCGCGCAGGCGAATGGGCTTCGTGCAGGGCGAGCCATTTCTGGGTTTGCTTGATGCTGTCGTAGTGAAACTTGTGGTTCACGCGCCGCGTGCGCAGCGAAGTCAGCAGGTCGCGCCGGACGTTTTCGGGAAACTGGCTGGCGTGGATGCGGACGGTGGCGGCGGATTTCATGCGCGCCTACTTTTGCGGAAAAATCTGGTAGAGCAACAGATAAATCACCACGCCGGTCACGGAGACATACATCCACAACGGCCACGTCCAGCGGGCGATTTTTTTGTGCGCCTCAAAGTTTTGTTTCCGCGCGAGCCACAGCGTCCGCAAAATCAGCGGCACGATGACGATGGCGAGCACGGTGTGCGTCAGGAGAATCGTCAGGTAAATGGGTTTGAACCACGCCGGCTCGACGAAGTGCGTGACGGTCTTTACGAGGAAGTGATACGTCAGGTAGCACGCGAGAAAAATCGTGGACGTGCTGAACGCCGCAATCATGCAGTTGCGATGCGCGATCTTGTTGCCGCGCTTGATGAAGATGAAGCCGAGCGCGAGGAACACGGCGCTCAAAGCGTTGAGCGTGGCGTTGACGGCGGGCAAGTCGTGGATGGTCATGGGGAAAAGCAGAAATCGGGAAAGCGGGAAAGCGGAAACTGGGGCAGCGCACGGACGGAGCGTTTCGGTTTTCCGCTTTCCGCTTTCCCGCTTTCCCGCTTTATTTTTTCGCTCATGGTTCGTTCTCCAGTTGTTTGATGGTGGCGAGAATTTTTGGCAGGACGGCGTTCGTCCAGTCCACACCTTCGCCGCCGGTTTCAAAAACGGCGCGGAGTTGCGCGCGTTTATCCACGACGACGAAATAGGTGCTGTGGATAAACAGGTCCGCGGCATCCTTCTGTTCTTCCGGCTTCACGCGCTGGGAACTCAACTTCAAACTATTCGCACCCAGCAGGCCGATCTGCATTTTGTCGCCGGTGAGAAAATTCCAGCGGCTGAAATCCGCGCCGTAGTGCGTGCCGTATTTTTTGAGCACCTCGGGCGTATCGAATTCCGGAAAGGTCGTTAGCGTGACGAGTTTTGTAGTGCTGTTGGCGGGAAGTTTTTCTTGCACCTGCCGCATCTGCTGCGTCATGCGCGGGCACGGCCCACCGCAACTGGTGAAGATGATGTCCGCGACCCAGACATGATTCGTGAAATCCGCGAGCGTGGTGATTTTCGCGTCCTGATTGGTCAGCGTAAAATCCGCGACCTGACTGATGACGGGGAGCGGTTGGTTCTGAATGCGGGATTTCTGAACCACGGCGATGAACACGGCCAGCCCGATGAGGCTGAAGGTCAGGCTGCAACCCAGCCACACGGAGCGCGGCAGCGGGCGAAAATTTTCAGCCATGAATCTTGGCCGCACGCGCGGCGGAAAATTTATTCAAAATTCGTCGGAGTGACCTTGGCCGCCTGCGACTTCATCCACTTGTCGTATTCTGCCTGCGTCTCGACGAGGACAAAGCCGCCGGCCATCGTCGAGTGGCCGCCGCCGCAAAGCTGCGCGCAGACGACTTGATAGCGTCCGAGGTGCGTGGGCGTGAAGGTGAGCGGAATGCGGAGTCCGGGAATGGCGTCCTGCGTCACGCGCATGGCGACGAGCTTGAAGGAATGGATGACATCCTTGGAGCCGAGATAAATGATGACAGGCTTGTTGGTGACGCAATGAAGGTTGCCGTTGTAAAACTGGATGTCGTCTTTGCCGGCGGGGTCGTTGGTATCCACACCGAACAGGTTGTCATCGGCGACAAGTTTCATTTGCTGCTGGCCGAATTTTCCATCCGCACCGGCGTAGCGGAAATTCCAGCCGAATTGTTGCGCCTGAACCTGCACGACCACAGCGTCCTTCGGATCAGGAAATTGCTGGACGTTTTTGCCCCAGAGCGGAATGGCGATCCAGAGCAGCAGCCAGGCTTCGATGAGGACGATGGCGAACTCGGAGTATTTCGGGAGCTTGCTGTGGGAGCCTTCGTAGCTGGCCTTGGCGCTGCGCTTGGCGTTGAAACGCCAGAGGGTGTAGCAAAAATACGCCACCCAGACGACGAAGAGCACGAGCATGAGGTAGTGAACCAAGACCATGAGGTCGTCAATGGGCTTCGCTTCGGTGGCGGCGCGGGCGGGGAGGCCGAGGATGTTGTAGGCAAACCAGTCGTTCATACTTTGGAAATTATTTCGGTGGATTTTTGGGCGGCGGCGGCGAGCGCGGCGCTCTTGCGGAAAATAAAAATCAGGAACGCGCCGAACGTCAGCAGCACCGTGCCAATGACGCCGAGCAAGGTGAAGATGCCGAGGTTCATGCCGTCGGTCATGGGCGATTCGATGTTGCCGCCGTAGCAGGTGGCGCAGGCGCGAGCAGACGACGGCAGCAGCAGGCAAACCGCCAGCATCAGCATACCGGCTGCTTGAAACTTGAAACACCTCATAGGTAGCTGATCTTTTTAAGTTTCTTCAAAAAATAAATGCCGTAGATGATGACGAGAATCCCCGTCGCAATTCCCGTCACGCCCCAGCCGGGCCGACCATTGGTGAATGCCCACGCCGCGCAGCCGAACGACAGCGAGGTCAGCAACGTCACAAAAATCAGATGGAAAGCTTTCAGCGACATTTTAATTTAGTGGCACAGGCTTCTAGCCTGTGAGTTTCTTGCCCAAAATTACTTCCGAACAAAAAAACAAAAACGCAAACACACAGGCTAGAAGCCTGTGCCACTACGCCGCGTTGAATGTTCGCTTGGGGCATATCAATTCAAAATTCAGTGGACAGCGGTTCCCACCGGAAAATCGCTCATCGCCCACAGCGTCAAACCGGCGAGGCCGATGACGAAAAAAACGGTGAACGCGAGCACGGTGTAGACGAGTTTCTTTTCCGACAACAAGTGCATCAGGAAACCGGCGACAAAGAAGGCGTTGACCGTCGCGATGGTCAGGATGATGGCGACCTTCGCCGTCCAAGTGTAATGCGCCGGCAGGAAGGACGCCCAAATCATCAGCGCCGTGGCAATCAGCACCACGGTGAACACCATCGCGCAAAGCTTGATCTGGCTTTGCATCGTGAAAGTTTTTTCAGGTTCGCTCATAAAAATTTCGGATAAAAAATTTCAGGTCAGATACATCACCGGGAACAGGAAAATCCAGACCAGATCAACGAAATGCCAGAACAGGCCGGAGACTTCGATACGGTTGGTGAAACGTTCGGGATCGGTCTTCCACATTTTGCTGCCCGGTCCCCACAGATAGAAAATCACCAGCGTGCCGCCGAGGATGTGCAGCGCGTGCAGACCGGACATCGTGAAATAAATCGCGGTGAAGGTGTTGTGCCACGGGCCGTAGTTCTGCATTTTTTTGATGTCAGCGGCGGCGATGACAATGTCGTGATGCACGGCCTTGTGCGCTTCTTCACTGCGCATATCCATCAGCTCTTTGCGATCCTCGACGATGTGACCCTCCAGCGTGACCGTGCCGGTTTTTTTCTTGAGGTCGAAGTCGGCAGATTTTTCTTTGAGATGGCCGTCGGCAAATTTCCCGGCGAACTCGCCACTGCCAATCGCAATCTCGTAGTGAATGAACTTGTCGTGATACTCGTAGGATTTGATTCCCAAGAACGACAGCGCGAGCAGAATGGTGCAGGCGTGGAAAAATTTGAACTTGCCGAAGTCGCGCACCTTGCACGCCGCCCACGCGAGCAGCGTGGTGATGGCCGAGAGCGCGAGCAGCAGCGTGTTGATCGTGCCGAGTGTGACGTTGAGCCAGCCGTGCGGCCACATGCCCGGCTCCGCGCCCGCGCGCAGCAAAACGTAGGCGGAGAAAAGTCCGCCGAAGAGCATGACTTCCGACGCGAGGAAAAGCCAGATGCCGAGCTTGGCGTTGTAAAGGCCGGTGTCCGGCCGGGGCTGAACTGTGTAGGGGATTTCCATATCAGAAAAGCGGAAAGCGGAAAGCGGAAAGCGGAAACTCGTTTGCCAAGCCAATCGTGGCCAGGGCGTTTTCCAAATTTATTTTGTTTTGAAAGATTTCCATAAATTAAAACAGTCCAACAAACTTTAGTGCGCGGCAGCGTGTTTCCGCTTTTCGGGGAATTCCGCCTGCGGTGCGTAACTGCCTTCGTAGCCGGGCGCGTTGTATTCGTAAGGCCCGCGCACGATCACCGGTGCATCGGGGAAATTTCCGTGCGGCGGCGGCGTGGGCGTGTGCCAGTCCAGCGTGGTGGCTTCCCACGGATTCGTTCCGACTTTTTCACCGTGCTTAAGGCTCCAGAAAAGATTGATGATGAAAGGAATTTGCGCGAGACCCAAACCAACGGCGGCGGCGAGAATCCAAGTGTTCAATTCCATCACGGAACCCGGCAGCGCATCAATCGCCCCCGGCACGCGCGCGGCGGAATAGTTCACGCCGCCATCGCTCATGCGGCGGATCATGCCCTTGATGCCCTGCGCGAACATCGGCATGAACACCAAATTCATAAACACGAGTGAACACCAGAAGTGCACGCTGCCCCAGAATTCATTCATCTTTCGCCCGGTCATTTTCGGATACCAAAAATAAACCCCGGCAAAGAGCGCGAAGATTGTTCCCGGCGCCACGACGTAATGGAAGTGCGCGATGATGTAGTAGGTGTCGTGCAGATACAAATCCGCCGCCGCGAGACCGAGCGGCAGGCCAGTCAGACCGCCGATGCCGAACATCGGCAAAAACGCGAGCGCGAAGAGCATGGGTGTATTGATGCGGATGGAGCCGCCCCACAGCGAGAGAAAGAGACACGTCAAAATAATCACCGACGGAATCGAAATCGCCATCGTGGTGATCTGGAAGAACGTCGCAATCTTCTGGCCCATGCCCGTCATATACATGTGATGCGCCCAGACGATGAAGGAGAGAAAGCCCACCGCCAGCACGGCATACACGAGCGATTTATAGCCCCAAATCGGTTTGCGCGTGTTGTTCGCGATGATTTCACAGACGACGCCCATCGCCGGCAAAATCAAAACGTAAACTTCGGGATGGCCGAGGAACCAAAACAAATGCTGCCACAACAACGGACTGCCACCGCCGCTGGCTTCGCCGACTTTGCCCGCGACCGCAAGGCCGGTGGGGAGGAAGAAACTGGTGCCCGCGAGATTGTCCATCAACTGCAAAACACCGGCGGCTTCGAGCGGCGGAAATGCGAGCAGCAAAATAAACGCGGTGACAAACTGCGCCCACACAAACCACGGCAACCGCATCCACGTCATACCCGGCGCACGAAGCTGGATGATGGTCGCGATGAAGTTCACTGCGCCGAGCAGCGAGGAGGTGATGAGCAAAACCATTCCCACGAGCCAGAACGCCTGGCCGTTGCTCGCAATCGTTGACGCCAGCGGTGAATACGAAGTCCAGCCCGCCTGCGCTGCGCCGCCGGGAATGAAGAAGCTCACAAGCATCACCACACCGCCAAGAAAAAATGCGTGGTAGCTCGCCATGTTGATGCGCGGAAAGGTCATGTCGGGCGCACCAATCATCAGCGGCACGACGTAATTGCCGAACGCCGCGAACGCCAGCGGCACGACGCCGAGGAACACCATGATCGTGCCGTGCATCGCGCCGAAGGCGTTGTAAAGGTCAGCGGAAATGATGCCGCCCGCCGCCATCGGCCCAAGAGTTTTTGCGAGCAACGGCCCGATGAACGGAACCGGTTGCGTGGGATGCGCGATCTGCCAGCGCATGAGCAGCATCAGGAAAAATCCGAACAGCAAAAACGCGAGCGCAGTGAAACCGTATTGAATACCGATGACCTTGTGATCGCTGGAGAAAATGTATTTCGTCCAGAAGCCCGGCTCGTGATGTTCATGGCCGTGGTCGTCGTGACCATGACCGGGTTGCGGTTCACGGAACGGCGGAAATTGTTGAACGGTCGTTTGCATAGTTAAATTGAAATGACGAATGACGAAACCATAATGACGAAAGAATAACCAAGCACGAATGACGAATGAGTGGACGCGCACGGCATCCATTCGGCATTCGTCATTTGAAATTCTTTAGTCATTCGGTTTTAGAAATTCGTCATTGCCTACTTCAGTTTGTCGCCGACCAGCGCCACCAGCAGCAGCGGCAGGTAAATGATCGAGGCGAAAAATAATTGCTTCGCGCGCAGTAAAGTCATCTGCCGCGAAAATCGAATCGCGCAAAATAAAAATCCCGCGCCCAAAACCAGCGCAGCCACGAGATAAATTTTCCCGCTCACACCCATCACGAACGGAAACAGGCTCGCGAAAATCAGCGCGATGGTGTTGCTGATAGATTGTTGCGCCGTGCGGCTGCCGTCGGGGTCAATGTTCGGCAGCATCACGAAGCCAGCCTTGGCGTATTCATCGCGATACATCCAGGCGATGGCGAAAAAATGCGGCAGTTGCCAGAAGGCGAGAATCGCGAAGAGCGCCCAGCCTTCGCCGCCGAGTTCATTACGCGCGGCGGTCCAGCCCATGAGCGGCGGGAGCGCGCCGGGAATCGCGCCAACCAAAGTATTCGTCCACGTCACGCGCTTGAGCGGCGTGTAGATGAAGAGGTAGCTGATGCTCGTCACCGCGCCGATGACACTCGTGAGCGGATTCACCAGCACCGCGAGATAAACGAGCCCAGCCACGGACATCGCGCCGCCGAGAACCGCGACGGTCACTGGCAACATCCGACCCGACGGCAGCGGACGGCTCGCAGTGCGGCGCATCTTGGCGTCGTATTCGCGTTCGAGCAACTGGTTCAACGCCGCCGCGCCGCCCGCGACGAGCGCGGTGCCGAGCAGCGTGTGGAACATGAGGAAATAATTCATCGCGCCGCGCCAGCCGAGGTAAAAGCCGACGAGCGTGGTCAGCAGCACCAGCAAAGTGAGGCGAGCCTTGACCAAATCAGCAAAAACCGCCGCCCAGGATTTTTTCGGGACGACGTTGGAATCAAAAATTTCCGCTGAAACTTTCATTTGGTAATTATCGGCGGCCAAGCGCGCCAAGTTGAGTTTATTTTGCCCGTTCACGCCAGACGGGTCAATGTTGTTTGCCTTGGCGCATTGTCCTGATTTGATTTTGGAGCGCGGGCTTTAACCGAAACCATGCCGTCGGAAATGGGGAGCGCAGCCGCCCCGGCGGTCGTTCGGCGCGCCCTCGCGCCGAACCCGAACGCACGAAGGCCAACCGAATGAAGTTTGGTTTTCATCCGCCCGGGCGGGTCGCGTGGGCGCGACCCGCTGCGCCCGAGGCGGGCGCGCTCCCCATTCAACGGCATAGTTTCGGTTTAACCCGCTTCAACGCCCATATTTCAAGCGACGGTGAAGCGGCATAAATGCCGCGCTCCGCAAATTATTGCGCTGCCTGCCCCGGCGATGCGGGCGAGACGCCTGCGCCACTGCGCCGCCGCGCCACGAGCCACCAGACTGCGCCAGTTAGCAGTGCGAGCGCGCCAACCATGACGTGCAGCGTCGTCACATCGGCGGCCTTGTTGGAAAGAACCGTCCATGCGCCAAGAGCGATTTGAGCCGAGAGCAACGCCAGCCAGAACCAGGAAAATTTCGCCAGCCAGTCTGCGCCACCCAGTTTTTTCCGCGCCAGAAACGGCAGCGCGGCCACGCCTAGAAAAATCAAATACGCCACGAGCCGATGAATCATCTGCAAGTTCACTTGAAACGCAGTGATGGGCTTGCCGACATAACCACTTGCGCGTTGCGCGTTGTAATCCGCAATGGCCTCCGGCGACGTAGCGGGCCAGATTTTTCCGTGCGCGAGCGGGAAATCCGAAATCGCCAGTCCTGCGTGCTGATGGCGCATGGTCGCCGCGATGAGCAACTGGATGAAAATTAAAATCGTCAGGCCAAGCACATGGCTGCGCAGCCCGCGCGGAACGGAAATCTGTTTTGCCGTTTCTGAATTTTTCCACCAGCGACTCGTGAACAGCGCGATGGCCGTGGTCAGCACAAGAAACGTTTGCCCGACCGCGCCGTGCGGCACGCCCAGCCAATCGAGGCTCCACCGCACGCGGAGTCCACCGAGAATTCCCTGCACAATCACCAGCAGAAACGCGGCGATGCCGAGCCAATGCAGCCAAGGCCGCGAGTCTTTCGCCCACAGCCACACGGCGAGAATCGTCGTGAAAAATCCAACCACCGACGCGAGCAGGCGGTGCGAGTGTTCGTAGAAAATTCCGCCGATCCATTTGTCGAGCGGGAAGACGAACATATTGTAGCCGTAAGTCGTCGGCCAGTC
>JAYVQV010000175.1:0-2362 GCA_043776855.1 Limisphaerales bacterium
AGCGCGGAAGAAGAAGCCGCCGAGTGGATCAAAGCGAATTGCAAAAAACCCGTCGCCGGATTTATCGCGGGCGCGACTGCACCGCCTGGACGCCGCATGGGTCACGCGGGCGCGATTGTCAGCGGCGGCAAAGGCACTGCCGCAGCGAAGATCGCGGCGTTCAAGGCGGCGGGCATCGGCATCGCCGTGACGCCGAGCGAAATGGCGGACACGCTTTTGCAGATGATGTGAGAGCGTGAGGAGTGACGAGTGAGGCGTGAAAAAATCTGCCGCGCTCGGCCCGGTTTCACGCCTCACGCATCACTCGTCACGCACCGATGAGCATCATTGATTTCATCCTGAACCTCGCCGGGCTGCTGCTGTGGTTGAACTGGCGCTCCATCCGGTTCGACCCGCTTGCGAAACGCCGACCGGCGACGTTGCTGGGAACGCTGCGCCCCGCCGCGCCCAAAAAAATCCGGCGCTGGCATCTGCTCGTTTTTATCGCCGGCCTGCTGCTGTTGCGGGCGCTGATTTATTATTGGATCGGCTCGGCGGCGAATTGGACGGGTAAACTGGATTTGGGCGTGACGATCCCTTGCTTTGTTTGTCGAGGCGACTGGCATGGGTTGGAAGTTATGGCAGCTTTTTCCTTTTTCAGTTTCGGTGTGACGCTGGGAATTTTTTATCTGTGCCTGCTGCCACTCTCGTTGCTCGCCGGGCCGGAGCCGGTGCATTCGCTGGTGAAAGTTCCGCTGGGCCGGGTGGACGGCTGGCCGCGCTGGACGAAAATCCTGCTGCCATTTTTCGCCACGGCGTTGTGCTGGTGGCTGGCGAGCTGGGTCTTCGGCTGGCTGCAAATCACGCCGAAAATTATTTCTCCCGCCGAGCGTTTTGAGGAATCTCTCATCATTGGCGCGGGTAGTTACCTGCTCTGGAAATTTCCGCTGGGCGCCATCCTGCTGTTGCACCTGCTGAACAGCTACGTCTATTTCGGCAAGCATCCGTTCTGGAAATACGTCAACGTGACCGCACAAAAACTGCTGTCGCCGCTGGAAAAAATTCCGCTGCGGATTGGCAAGGTGGATTTTGCGCCGTTGCTCGGCCTCGTCGTCCTGTTGCTCGTAGCGGAGGGCGTGGCGTATCAGCTGTGGCGGCTTTACACGAAGCTGCCGTTTTAGGCTGAACCCAAAGTCGGGTAGCGGCAGGCATCCTGCCTGCCGTAGAGGGCGGTTTCTCCACCCTCCGCAGTATGCCGCTACGGAGGACGGGCAGCCGCCCGGATGGGGCGTGGATTGGAAAGAGGTTTGGGATTTTTTCCAGCGCCCGATGAGGAGAGACGTTTTTTCCGCCGGGCTGGAAGCCACGGCTCTACGGCAGGCAGGATGCCCGCCGCTACCACGCCACTTGCCGACCGCACCTTGGTTTCAAATTCGGAATTCCGTTTTAGTCTGAAGCTATTTTGCCAGCGGTAGTTTTACGGTGACGATGGAGCCGTTGCCCTGGCCGCTCTCGACGGACACCGCGCCGCCGTGCAGTTCAACCAGTTTCTTCGCGATGGTGAGGCCAAGGCCGAGGCCCTCGACGTCCTGCATCTTGCGCTCAAACTGCACATACGCGCCGATGCGTTTGATCTGCTCGGTGGAAAATCCCCGGCCAGCATCGCGCACAGAAAGTTCCAGGTCTTCGCCTTTGGTTGAAAGGCGGACGGCGACGAGCGAGCCGGGTTCGGAATACTTGAACGCGTTCTGCACCAGCTCGGTGACAATCTTTTTGAAATACTCCTCGGCGATGGCGAGCGGGGCGTTGACAGTTTCCGCCGTGAGGTCGGCGGAACGTCCGGCGCGGTCGGCGATGCCGACGGCGGTGGTCCGGGCAAATTCGCCCGGCGTGATGATGCGCGCTTCGCGCAGCGCGCTGACGCCCGCCGCGTCGGCGGCGAGCAGTTCGATTTGCGCGTAGGCGAGAAAATTTTCGATGAGCCGTTCGAGGCGCTGGCCGGACTGGGAAATCTCACGGCCCATGATGGCGATTTCGGAAGCGGGCAGGGGCATCTCCTCGTTCGTGGCGAGCAACTCGGCGTTGGAAATAATTCCATTCAACGGCGTGCGCATCTCATGCGGCAGCACGAAAGAAATCTGGTTGCGCAGGTGGGTCAGTTTTTTTTCTGCCTCGTCGCGCACGGTCTTCACCTTGCGGAGCCGCGCTTCCACGGCGGAGTAAAGCTCATCAATCTTGAACGGCTTGGGCAGGTAATCATCCGCCCCGAGCGCCATGCCTTGCCGCATCCCGGCGGCGTCGGCGAGGCCAGTCATCAGGATGAATGGAATCGCCGCAGTCGCGGCATCCTCGCGCAGCTTGGCGAGCAGCGTGTAGCCGGCGC
>JAYVQV010000176.1:0-2357 GCA_043776855.1 Limisphaerales bacterium
ATGCTGTCGTCGTAGGCTTGGATGTGTTCCCAGAACGGAAAATCGCAACCCTCGGCCTTGAGCGAATCGCGCAGTTCGAGCAGGGCGTTGGTGCTGCCCATTTCTTCCAGCGAAAGCACATCGGGATTGATCGCCTTGATGCTCTCGCGAATTTTGGCCTTGGCGTCGGCGGCTTTCACGAAGTGGCGCGACTCGGTCGGCGCGTCGAGATAATTTTCGACGTTGTAAGCGGCGACACGGAAAGTTTCAGCGACGGCGGAATGGAAATGAAACAGCGCAACCGCGAGCAGAGTGATGTAAGTCTTGTTTTTCATGCGGGACAAAACTTGGCAGATGACCCCAGCTTTTCAAGCGAACATTTTTGCCAAACGCGCGAATGATGCTAAACTGCGACCATGTCTCGAACCGGAAAAAAAGCGGCATTAAAATTAGACGATAAGCAAAGCGAGCGCGACCACCGCGAACTACGCATTGATAAAGTCGGTGTGCGCGGCCTGCGTTTTCCCATCCAAGTCCATGACAAGGCGCGCAGTGTCCAAAATACCGTGGCGACCATCGGGATGTTTGTGGACTTGCCGAAGGAATTCAAAGGCACACACATGAGCCGCTTCGTGGAAGTGCTCAACGCGCACGGCAACCTCATCCACGTCGAGAACATCGCGGACATCCTCCAGTCGTTGCAGCAGAAATTAAAATCCGCCACGTCGCATCTGGAGATTGAGTTTCCGTATTTCATGTCCAAGACTTCGCCGGTGTCTAAACGCGAGAGCCTGATGGATTACATCGCGCGCTTCGATGCGGCGGCGTGCGGCAAAGAAATTGATTTCGTGCTGACGGTCAAAGCGAACGTCACGACGCTCTGCCCCTGCTCCAAGGCGATTGCCAAATACGGCGCGCACAATCAGCGCGGCGAAGTCACCGTCGCGTTGCGCTCCGACAAAGTTGTGTGGATCGAAGACGTCGTGGCGATGATTGAAAAATCCGCCAGCTCCGAACTTTACGCGCTGCTCAAACGGCAGGATGAAAAAGCCGTGACCGAGCGCGCGTATGAAAATCCGGTGTTCGTCGAAGACCTCGTGCGCAACGTGGCGCTAAAGTTGAACGCCGACAAACGCGTGACTTGGTATAAGGTCGAGGCAGAAAACTTTGAGAGCATCCACAACCACAATGCCTACGCGTGCCTTGAGAAGGAGTAAATAACGGCACAATTGGTTTGCCCTTCAAGGTGGAACGGGCAGAATAATCCCGACGATTTAGTTTTCAGGCATTTCGTCTTCCCTGTCGGAGCGTAGCTCAGCCTGGTAGAGCACTTGGTTTGGGACCAAGACGTCGCAGGTTCGATTCCTGTCGCTCCGACCACTTTCCCTCAACCCCTTTCAGACCGTCGCCTTCACAGCGGGATGGTCATCAATCACCAGCACACCGTGCGGCGGCAGGTCGTAATTGCCCACGATGTTATTGCCGGTCATGAAGTCGTGCATCGGCTTGTAGAACTGGATGCGCACTTGTGAATTCTGGTGGTTGAGCAGGATGTAGACGCGCGAACCTTCTTTCTCGCGCATGGAAACTTCGATGTGCTCCGGCACTTTCAGCAGCGGCATAAGCCCGACGGTCTGCCGCAGCCAGGTGATGAGGTCGTTGTAAAAATGCTGGTGGCTTTGCGTGCCGATGTAGATCGCTTTGCCCAGGCCGAACGAGTTCATCGTCATCGCCGGCTTGCCCGCGTAAAAATCCTTCGTGTAGTTGGCGAGCACCTGGCAGCCCTTCGGCTCGATGAGGTCGCACCACAATTTCGCCGGGTGCAGATGGCTCGTCTGGAATGCGCCCTTGAACGTGAGGTGGTTTTCCTCGCCCGGCGGTAGCGCGTCGAATTCCTGAACCTCCATCCCGAACAGATCCGTCAGGTCATGCGGAAAACCGGAATCGGTCGCCGCGTTATTTTCATCCACGAGGCCGGTGTTGAACGTGGCCACGAGCGTGCCGCCGTTCTGGACGTAAAGTTTCAGGCGATCCGCCTCGCCGCCGGTCAGCAGGTGCAGCGACGGTGCGAAAACAATTTTGTATTTCGACAAATCTTCGGACGGCCGCGCGAAATCTACCGCGATGTTCCGTTCGTGCAGCGAATTGTAGATGAGCTGAATGTGTTCGCGCAGGCTGAAGTGCTTGTTCGGCTGATTCGGCTGTGACAGCACCCAGTCGTTATCATGCGAATACAGGATGCACGCCTCGGAGAAAACTTTCGTGTCCTTCAAGGCGGGCGCGAGCAGCTTCAATTCTTCGCCGATCTGGGAAATTTCATCATAGACCCGGCGGCTGCCTTCGAGATGGTGCGGCAGGACTGCCCCGTGAAATTTCTC
>JAYVQV010000177.1:0-2355 GCA_043776855.1 Limisphaerales bacterium
GGCGAAGATCCGATTCGCTACACTTGGACGAACGAAAAGGGCGACTCAAAAAATTCCGCCATCAAGCAGGTTGCGTCGGGACGTTTCGGCGTCACCAGCCATTACCTCGTCAACGCGAAAGAACTTCAGATCAAGATGGCGCAGGGTGCAAAGCCCGGCGAAGGCGGCGAGCTGCCCGGCAAAAAAGTTTTCCCGGAAATCGCCAAGACGCGCGGCACCACGGCGGGCGTTGGTTTAATTTCTCCGCCGCCGCATCATGACATTTATTCCATCGAAGATTTGGCGGAGTTGATTTACGACCTGAAAAATTCCAATCGCAACGCCCGCGTGAGCGTCAAGCTCGTCGCCGAAGTCGGCGTCGGCACCATCGCGGCGGGCGTCGCGAAGGCGCACGCGGATGTGGTTTTGATTTCCGGTCACGATGGTGGCACGGGCGCATCGCCGCTCTCGTCCATCAAGCACGCGGGCGGCCCGTGGGAACTCGGCCTTGCCGAGGCGCACCAGACGCTCGTGTTGAACGGACTGCGCAGCCGCATCTACGTTGAGGCGGATGGCCAGTTGAAAACCGGTCGCGACGTGGCGATGGCGGCATTGCTCGGTGCGGAAGAATTTGGTTTTGCCACCGCGCCGCTCGTGGTGATGGGTTGCATCATGATGCGCGTCTGCCATCTGAACACCTGTCCCGTCGGCGTTGCGACACAAGACCCACGCCTGCGCAAGCGTTTCACCGGCGAGGCGGATCACGTCGTGAATTTCATGCGCTTCATCGCGATGGAACTCCGCGAGATCATGGCGAAACTTGGTTTCAAAAAACTTGAAGACATGGTTGGCCGCACGGACAAATTGATTCCGTGGAAAGCCATCGAACATTGGAAGGCGCACGGTCTGGACATCTCGCCGATTTTGTATCAACCGAATGTCGGCCCGGAAATCGGACGCTTCCGTTCGCAGGATCAGGATCACGGTTTGGAAAAATCTTTGGACGTGACCAAGATTTTGGACATCTGCAAACCCGCCATCGAACGCGGTGAAAAGGTGAAGGCCGAACTGCCGATCATCAACGTGAACCGCGTCGTCGGCACCATCACCGGCAGCGAAATCACGAAGAAGCACGGGCCGAACGGATTGCCAGAGGATACGGTGCAGTTGAAATTCAACGGCAGTGCCGGACAAAGTTTTGGCGCGTTCGTGCCGAAGGGCATGACGCTCGAACTTGAAGGCGACGCGAACGATTATTTCGGAAAAGGTTTGAGCGGCGGCAAGCTGATCGTCTATCCGCCGAAGGCTTCCACGTTCGTCGCCGAGGACAACATCATCATCGGCAACGTGGCGCTTTACGGCGCAACGGGCGGCGAGATTTTTGTGCGCGGCATGGCGGGCGAACGTTTTGCCGTTCGCAATTCCGGTGTGAACGCCGTTGTCGAAGGCGTGGGCGATCACGGCTGCGAATACATGACCGGTGGACGTGTCATCAACCTCGGCAAGACCGGACGCAATTTCGGCGCGGGCATGAGCGGTGGCGTGGCTTACGTCATGGATGAAGCGGGCGATTTCGCCACGCGCTGCAACATGGAATTGGTAGCGCTCGAAAAACTGACGGACGCCGACGAGATCGAAGAAGTTTGGAAACTCATCCAGCGCCATCAGACTTACACGAAGAGTGAACGCGCGGCCAAGATTCTCGCGGATTGGAAAAATTTCATTCCGAAATTTGTCAAGGTGATGCCGCAAGACTACGCCCGCGTGCTGGCTTCGCTCAAAAAAATGCAGTCGCAAGGTTTGAGCGGCGATGACGCCATCATGGCTGCGTTTGAGGAAAATGTTAAGGGCGGCCATTGAAACCGGATTCAATTTTACACTGAACTAAAATGGGAAAGCCAACTGGATTTTTAGAATTCAAACGCGAACTGCCCGCCGACCGTTCGCCACTCGCGCGTCTCGCGGACTGGAAAGAGATTCATCTGCACCAGTCCGAAGCCGACCTGAAGAAGCAGGGCGCGCGCTGCATGGATTGCGGCATTCCGTTCTGCCACACCGGCCAGCTCGTCAGCGGCATGGCCAGCGGCTGCCCGATTCATAATCTAATTCCCGAATGGAACGACCTCGTCTATCGCGGACTCTGGCGCGAAGCGCTGGACCGCCTGCACAAGACGAATAATTTTCCAGAATTCACCGGACGCGTCTGCCCCGCGCCGTGCGAAGGTTCGTGCGTGCTCGGCATCAACGACCCGCCAGTCACGATCAAAAACATCGAGTGCGAAATCATTGACCACGGCTGGGAAAATGGCTGGGTTGTCGCCGAACCGCCGAAGAAACGCACCGGCAAACGCGTCGCCGTCGTTGGTTCCGGTCCCG
>JAYVQV010000178.1:0-2348 GCA_043776855.1 Limisphaerales bacterium
TGATATCGCACTCATCGGTCTGGCCGTCATGGGCCAGAATCTCATCCTCAACATGAACGACCACGGCTTCACCGTCGTCGCTTACAACCGCACCACCGAGAAGGTGGATCACTTCCTCGCCAACGAAGCGAAGGGAACGAAGATCATCGGCGCCCACTCCATTCCCGACATGGTTTCAAAATTGAAATCGCCGCGCCGCGTGATGATGCTCGTCAAAGCCGGTCAGGCCGTGGACGATTTTATCGAACAACTCGTGCCGCATCTTTCGCCCGGCGACATCATCATTGACGGCGGCAATTCACTTTTCAACGACACCAGTCGCCGCGTGAAATACTGCGAGAGCAAAGGACTTTTATTCGTGGGAACCGGCGTCAGCGGTGGTGAAGAAGGCGCGCGCAAAGGCCCTTCAATCATGCCCGGCGGTTCGCCCGCCGCGTGGCCGCACGTCAAAGATATTTTCCAAGCCGTCTCCGCAAAAGTGGAAGGCAACGTGCCGTGCTGCGACTGGGTCGGCGAAGGCGGCGCGGGGCATTACGTCAAGATGGTTCACAACGGCATCGAATACGGCGACATGCAGCTCATCTGCGAAGCCTACAACATCATGAAAAACGGCCTCGGCATGAGCGCGCCGGAAATGCACGACGTGCTGGCCGAATGGAACAAGGGCGATCTGGATTCCTACCTCATCGAAATTTCCCGTGACATCCTCGGCACGAAAGACGCCGACGGTTCCGCCCTCGTGGACAAAATTCTCGACACCGCCGGCCAGAAAGGCACGGGCAAGTGGACGGTCATTGATTCGCAGGAACTGGGCATTCCCATCACGCTCATGGCCGAGGCGGTTTATTCCCGCTGCGTTTCCGCTTTGAAAGACGAACGCATCAAAGCCGCGCGCAAACTCAAAGGCCCGCGCCCCGCGCTCACGAGCATCGCCGCGAATCCTGTAAAAAAAGCGGCCTTCATCGAAGACATCAAGAGCGCTCTCTATGCCTCCAAGATTGTCAGCTACGCGCAAGGCTACATGCTCATGCGCGCCGCCGCGAAGGAACGCGAATGGAATCTCAACTACGGCGGCATCGCCCTCATGTGGCGCGGTGGCTGCATCATCCGCTCCCGCTTTCTCGGCAAGATCAAGGAAGCCTACGACAACAATCCGAAGCTCTCGAACCTGTTGCTCGACGATTATTTCCGGGGCGAAATCAAGAAGTCGCAGAAAGGCTGGCGCAACATCGTGGCGACGGCAGCGAAAAAAGGTATTCCCGTTCCCGCCTTCAGCACCGCGCTCGCGTTCTACGATCAATATCGCTCCGCCGTGTTGCCCGCAAACTTGTTGCAAGCGCAACGCGATTACTTTGGCGCTCACACCTACGAACGCGTGGACAAACCGCGCGGCGAATTTTTCCACACGAACTGGACCGGTCGCGGCGGCACGACCAGCAGCAGCACTTACAACGTGTAAGGCGGAAATTGAAATTCAAAAGCGCGCGACTTTGGTCGCGCGCTTTTATTTTTCCCCGGAAGCCGGCGCTTACGGCATCAGGTGAGCCGGAGTGACCGTGTTACCGAGCGAACAGATGGGCGTGTCGCCGATGCTTTCAATGCCATAAGCGCCTTTTGTCGGGCAGGCGGGCAGGCGGTTGGCGGAATTCATCTTGATGTAGGGCGTCAGGTCGCGGTTCAAACTCACATGGTCGCCGGTGGATTTGTGCATCTCGATGGCGAATTGGGAGGCTGCGTCATCAATCTTCTTAAGGTTGTTGATGCAGGCGTTCGCCTGGGAGCTGGCGCGGGCGCGGACTAGATTGGGGATGACGATGGCGGCCAGCAAGGCAATGACGGCGACCACCACCATGATTTCGACCAGCGTGAAGGCGCGGTGGTGGCGGGTTGCCGAACGAGATGACCGTGTTTGCGGCATGACTTGAGACATAGTCAGCAATAATTGTTCCGGCATGGGTTTTTAACCGGTTATGAGGAAGGTTTTCGCACCCGCCGTATTAATTCGTTACAATTTCATCCACAGACAGGACAAACAAACCCGCCGCGCAAAGCTTTGTTTGACGCGCGTTCTCGTTCCGGCAAAACTTCTGCATGGCACAACTTGAATTGAAGATTGAAAAACTCGTGGGCGGCAACGGCGCGGCTCCAAAAAAAGGCGACACCGTTTCCGTGCATTACACCGGCACCTTCACCGACGGCAAAAAGTTCGACAGCTCCGTGGATCGCAACGAGCCGTTCAGCTTCACGCTTGGCGCGGGCGAAGTCATCGGCGGTTGGGATCTTGGCGTGGCGCAAATGAAAGTCGGCGACAAGGTCAGGATGACCATCCCGCCCGAACTCGCCTACGG
>JAYVQV010000179.1:0-2345 GCA_043776855.1 Limisphaerales bacterium
GAAAAATTTCTCGACGTGTTAAATTGTTTTTCGCCGTCAGTGGAATAAATCCGTCGCGGAAATGACCACCAGAAAATTGAAACTCCGGGAATAAACCGCTAGTCGTCACGCGCCGTTTTGCATCCGGGAAAAAAATTAACAACCGCGCGCTTTCCGTGCAAGCAGCAAAGCATTTATCCGCGATGTTTTTTGACAGTTTCATGGTTCGGTTCACCGCAGTTTCAATGTCGCCAGCGCCACCACCGCGCACAGCACGCACAGGATGTAAAACCGCGTGACGACCTGCGACTCATACCAGCCTTTCTTTTCAAAGTGATGGTGAATGGGCGACATCAGAAAAATCCGCTGGCCGGTGCCGGTTTTCAACCGCGTGTATTTGAACCAGCCCTTCTGCAAGATCACCGAGAGCGCCTCCATCACAAACACGCCGCCCGCGATGACCAGCACGAACGGCTGATGGATCAGCACCGCCACGATGCCGAACGCGCCACCGAGCGCGAGCGAACCCGTGTCGCCCATGAACACCTGCGCCGGATGACAGTTGAACCACAAAAATCCCAGCCCCGCGCCCAGCAACGCCGCGCAGAACACCGTCAGTTCACCCGCGCCCGGCACATACGGAATTTGCAGATACGCCGCCGCCTTGATGTTGCCCGCGACGTAGGTGAAAAATAAAAATACAAAACCCACGATCAACGTGCAGCCGATGGCGAGACCGTCAAGACCGTCGGTCAAGTTCACCGCGTTCGAGCTGCCGACGATGGCGAGCATCACGATCACCACGCCAACCACCGCGCCGACGTGCAGCGGGTATTTGTAGAACGGCAGCATCAGCGTCGAGACCAGATTGCTGTGATAAATTTCAAACCCCTTGCCCTTCGCCAAAATCAATTCACTTTTCTCCGGCCAGTTCAAAAGATAAATCCCGACGAACGCCGCCAGTGCGAATTGCACAATCAACTTCACACGCGGCGGAGTGCCGCCGCCGGTCTGCTTCAAAATTTTTGCGTAGTCATCGTAAAAACCCAGCCCGGCCAAAACTAAAACGGAAAGCATCGTGAGTTCCACGAGCGGATTCCATTGCGCCCAGAGCATCGTGGAAAAAAGCAGCGCGGTGATGATGAGCACGCCGCCCATCGTGGGTGTGCCGCGTTTGTCCAAGCGATTTTGCAGCCCTCCTTTTTCCGTGGCGATGTCCACATATTCCTGACCAAACTTCATCTGCTTCAGCGCGAGAATAATTTTCGGCCCCAGCCACAAACTTAACACCAGCGCCGTCACCGCCGCGCCCGCGCTGCGGACGGTGATGTAACGGAACAGCCGCAGGAACGCCAACCGCGACTCCCATTCGCCGCCGTGCGCCCAGTCCAGAATCCGTTGGCTGAAATAGTAGAGCATTTAATTTTTCAAAACTACTTTGAGGCACCTTCCTGCGAAGCGAACCAATATTTCAATAATCCAACCATTTCCTTGTCAGGTGTCGCTCCATAATTCGTCCAATCGGTTGTGATTGCTGTCTTGAAAATAATTCCCGCGACTGCGCCACCAGTGTATGCACCATTTACAACGACTTCGTCTTTGCGCTTTCGTGTGAATTTATAAAGAACCAATGGACTATCTTGAACAAGCACAGCGGTATCGGAACTGCCGTCATCGTATTCCAATAGCATTCGCCTAACCTGTGGCAAACGAGCAGGAGGAGCATTATTCTTTGCGGTGTCACTCATACAAAAAACAAACCATGAATCAGATCAATAGCGCAAAAAAACAGAATAATCCAAAAGCAGACCCTTGAAGCATGTAAGGCGCTCTGCAAATTCCCTCCATCTTCTCTCGCAGTTTCAGGACTTTCTGGAATTTGCTGTTTTCCTCTTTCAATAAAGCGTGCAGTAATTTGGTTTTCATGTCGCCGCATTTCTGCAAGCGCACAAATTGAAAACAACACAGCGATTGATTGAACAAGCATAAATTAATTTGTTAAATTCATTTCTCCGCTTTCAACGTTTCCGCAATCCGTTCCAGTCGCGATGAGCGCGACGCTTTCAACAACACCACATCGCCCGGCTTCAAAAAGTTTTTTAGCACCTTCATCGCCGCTTCCGCGTCGGGAAATTCAATCACGCGGGTCAGGCCGGCTTCGCGCGCGGCCTTCGCGGTCGCAGCGGAATTTTTTCCGACCGTGAAGAGCTGGCCGATCTTCAATTCCGCCGCGTATTTTCCGATCTCGATGTGCGCCGCCTCGGTCGCCGCGCCGAGTTCCGCCATGTCGCCGACGATGGCAACGCGCCGCCCTTGCAGCGGCAGACCACATAAAGTCTCCAGCGCCGCCCGCATCGAATCCGCAT
>JAYVQV010000180.1:0-2340 GCA_043776855.1 Limisphaerales bacterium
AAAAATATTGCCGTTCAAACCGCCGCACAAACCGCGATCCGAACTCACCACGATGACGCAACGTTTCTTGACCGGACGCGCTTCCATCAGCGGATGGCTAAAACCAACTGTGCCGGATGCCGCTTCGGCCATCATCACGTTGAGCAACGCGGCGTAGGGACGACCGACGAGCGCGGCCTGCTGCGCCTTGCGCATTTTCGCGGCAGCGACCATCTGCATCGCCTTGGTGATTTGGGCGGTGTTCTTGACCGACTTGATCCGTCGGCGTATGTCGCGCGTGCTGGCCATGAAAATTAAAATCGTTTTCTGGAACTGACTTTGAGGCGATAAGGCGTCGCGGTTTCCTGGAGGAAACCAATCTGCCGCCGGTTTTCCGGCAGCGGCGGTTCCACCAACTGCCGGATCGCTTCAAATAAATTATTGATGGCGGCATCGTGTCCGCCCACCTGTTTTTCCAAGTCCGCCAGTTTGCCAGCGAGTTCCTTGGTCGCGGTCAATTGCTCGCGCATTCCGACAAAGGCACGGACGACTCGAACACTGGCTTCAACCGCAATCGGACTGTTCAAAACGCTGGCCAGCATGAGCGCACCATGTTCGGTGAAAACTCGGGGCAATTTACGCCGCCCGCCACGGCCTTTCTTTGATATCGCAATTTGCGATATCAAACCCGCGAACTCTTCCGACGTAAGTTGAAACGCGAAATCGTCCGGAAACCGCCCGTGGTTGCGCTTGAATTGTTCGTTCAAACGCATCGTGCTGACTCCATAAATTTTCGCCAAATCCGAATCCAGCATCACCCGCAAGCCACGAACCGTCAGAATCAATGACTCGATTCTAATCGCTTCTTGGACTTGGTATTTTGCCATAATTTTTTTGGGCTTTTGAAATCACAAATTGTGACATCAAAATTTTGCATTACCGATACGTCTGTTTGAATTCGCCGAGCGCCGCTTTCAATTCCGCCGTGAGGGCGTCGCTGATAGCTTTTTCGTTGCGGATCTTCGTCATCAATTCCGCTTTGCGCGTCGAGCAAAAATCCACGAGCTTCGCCTGAAAATCTTTGACTTTGTCCACCGCGACGTCGTCGAGGAAATTATTTTGCACCGACCAGAGAACCAGAACCTGCACTTCGACGGGCATCGGGTTGTATTGGTTCTGCTTGAACAATTCCACGATACGCTTGCCGCGTTCGAGCAACGCCTGCGTTTTCGCGTCGAGGTCGGAACCGAACTGCGCGAACGCCGCGAGTTCGCGGAACTGCGCCAAGTCGCCTTTGATACGACCCGCGACCTGCTTCATCGCCTTGACCTGCGCGGCGGAACCGACGCGCGAAACGGACAAACCGACGGAAACAGCGGGGCGGATGCCTTGATAAAACAAATCCGTTTCCAAATAAATTTGACCGTCTGTGATCGAGATCACGTTCGTCGGAATGTAAGCGGACACGTCGCCAGCTTGCGTTTCAATAATCGGCAGCGCCGTGAGCGAGCCGTTGCCGTATTTTTCACCAACACGCGCGCTGCGTTCCAGCAAGCGGCTGTGGAGATAAAACACGTCGCCGGGATATGCTTCGCGACCAGACGGACGTTTCAAGATGAGCGACACCTGGCGGTAAGCCACGGCGTGCTTGGACAAATCATCAAAAATAATCAGCGCATCCATGCCGTTATCCATGAACCATTCGCCAATCGCCGCACCGGCGAACGGTGCGAGATATTGGTTGGAAGCGGAATCGGACGCGGACGCCGCGACGATGACCGTGTAAGGCAGCGCACCAGCTTCTTCGAGAACCGCGATGACGCGCGCGATGTTCGACTGCTTCTGACCAATCGCGACGTAGATGCTGTAAATCGGACGGAAATCTTTTTGACCTTCGCTCGCCTTGTTGATGCGCGCCTGATTGATCATGCAATCCACGCCAATGGTGGTTTTGCCTGTGCCACGATCACCGATGATGAGTTCGCGCTGGCCGCGGCCAATCGGAACCATCGCGTCAATCGCCATGATGCCGGTCTGCACCGGCTGGTTCACGGGACGGCGCTTGATGATGCCGGGTGCAATTTTTTCAACCGGATAAAAAGCGGATTCTTTAATTGCACCTTTGCCATCAATCGGCTGGCCGATTGTGTTGACCACGCGACCGAGCATTCCCTTGCCGACCGGCACTTGAAGCAGCTTGCCGGTGGTGCGGACTTCGTCGCCTTCCTTGATCTTCGTGTAGTCGCCGAGGATGACCGCGCCCACTTCGGTTTCTTCGAGGTTCAGCGCGAGGCCGACGACGCCGTTGCCGAAGTCGAGCATCTCGTTGAGCATCGTGTCGGTGAGGCCTTCGATCTTGGC
>JAYVQV010000181.1:0-2336 GCA_043776855.1 Limisphaerales bacterium
CAAAGATTTGTTCAGCAGTTGCGGAAACGGATGCGCCGGATCAATCGCCAGCGGCGTCAGCACCTGGCGCACCTGGTCGTGGTAAAATTTATCAAGCCACGCGAGGTCGGCCGGCTTGAGTTCGCTGAAATCCAGCAGGCGGATTTTATTTTTGGCGAGCGCGGGTTGAAGCTGTTCGTGCCAGCAGACGTATTTGTCCTTCACCATCTGGCGGACGCGTTTGGTGATGGCCACAAAAATTTCCTGATGGTAAAGCCCGTCCGCCGTGCGCGTGCCGACGCCACTTTCAATCTGCTGCTTCAAGCCCGCCACGCGCACCTCAAAAAATTCGTCGAGGTTGGAACTGGCGATGGTGAAAAATTTCAACCGTTCCAGCAGCGGATTCGTCGGGTCGCCCGCCTCGTCGAGCACACGCTGGTTGAATTCCAGCCAACTCAACTCGCGGTTGAGAAAGTGGGCGGCGTTCGGACTGGCTTTGGTTGGCTTCATGCTTAAATGGGCGGTCATGTTAAGCGCAAACATGGCGGAGACAAAGTTACAAATTGCGGGACTCCAATCCGGTAGGGACGGCGCAGCGCGCCGTGGGTGCAGCTTGACCCGGTTGTGCTTCGCAGTGGATTCCACTCCCTCTCCTCCTCGGAGGAGGAGAGGGCCGGGGAGAGGAGGCCAATGAAAATCCCCTCTCCCCAACCCTCGCCCCGCTCGTGCCTCGCGGGGCGAGGGAGCCAGACCGCCACCGGGTCAAGCTGCACCCGCGCGCTGCGTCCCTTCCCGACATTAGACTTTTGCTCACACCTTCCTCTGCTATAATTTTTGTCCCATGTATCGGACGCAGGATTTACACGTCAAAGAAATTGTCCCGCTGCAATCGCCGCGCGCCATCAAGGCGCTCGCGCCGGTCAGCGAGGCGGTCAACGCCACCGTCGCGCGCAGCCGCGAACGCATCATCCGCATCTTGCGGCAGGAAGACCCGCGCCTGCTCATCGTCATCGGGCCTTGCTCGATTCACGATGAAAAATCCGCGCTCGAATACGCGACGAAGTTGAACGCCCTCCGCCAGGAGTTTGCCGACCGCATGGAGATCGTGATGCGTGTTTATTTTGAAAAACCGCGCACAACCATCGGCTGGAAGGGACTTATCAACGACCCGCATCTCGACGGTTCGCAGGACATCGAAATGGGTTTGAAACGCGCGCGGAAATTATTGCTGGAAATCACCGGCATGGGTTTGCCCGCGGCGACGGAATTTCTTGATCCCATCGTGCCACAATACATCGCCGACCTCGTGACGTGGGCGGCCATCGGCGCACGCACCACGGAATCGCAGACGCATCGCGAGATGGCGAGCGGCCTCTCCATGCCGGTGGGCTTGAAGAACGCCACCGACGGCAGCCTGCAAGTGGCGATTGATGCGATGGGCGCGACGCGCCACGCGCACAGTTTTCTCGGCCTCAACGAAGATGGCGTGACGAGCATCGTCCGCACGAATGGCAATCCCAACGCGCACGTCGTGCTGCGCGGCGGGCGCGCGATGACGAACTACGACGCGGCGAGCATCGCGGCCGCTGAACAAAAATTAGCTTCCGAAAAATTGCCGCCGGTGATGATGGTGGATTGCAGCCACGCGAACTCGGAAAAGAAATTCGCGAAGCAGGAAGATGTCTGGCACAGCGTCATCGAACAGCGCGTGGGCGGCACGAAGTCGCTCATCGGCATCATGGTGGAAAGCCATTTGAGCGAGGGCAACCAGCCGATTCCGAAAAACATTTCCGAGCTGCGCTACGGCGTGAGCATCACGGATTCGTGCGTGGGTTGGGAAGCGACCGAGCGGATGCTGCGCTGGGGCTACGAGGCTTTGGAAAAAGTGATTCCCGGCAAAACGGTCGCGGTTTGATGGAGCGGAGCGCGGACGGCGCGTCCGCGCGTTTGTGTTTTGGCCGCAAAAAAGCGCAAAAGGCGCAGAAGAAAAATTGCTACTCGATTTATTTTAGATTGAAGGAAATTTTCCCTGCCCGTCGCCTGTATTTTTGCGTCTTCTGCGCCTTTTTGCGGCTAATAAAAAATCAGACTGCGGCTAAACCTACGAACTTGCGGACGAGCCGTCCGCGCTCCTTCACTTCATGGCCACGTCCATTGCCACGGAAATTTCAGGCGATAAAACCGCATTGAGTTCGTCGGATTCACGAAGACGGTTTGCGCCACGTTGGAGACGGTGAAAAAAGAATTCGTCTGCCAGTTGGTCTGCGTGAGGTCGCCCACGAATTGCACAATGCCATTCATGCCCACCGGCGCGTTCACGAGTTGGAGCTGGTTGCTGGTGTTGACCGGGGTGATGT
>JAYVQV010000182.1:0-9020 GCA_043776855.1 Limisphaerales bacterium
CTTTTCCCTTCAACTTTTTCGCCGCCGCCTTCGCGGGCGCGTTTCTCACCACGCTCCTCGCGCTGCCGCTGTGGCGCAAGTGGTGTCTGCGCACCAATCACCTCGATGACCCACGCGACCGTAAAAATTACGACGCCCCAAAAATTCACGACTCCGCCATCCCGCTCGCCGGCGGCTTTGCCGTGCTGACGGGCATTCTCCTGCCGTTGCTGGCCGGCGCGATTTTGTTGAAGCTCGGCGGCGTCCACATTTCCTCCGCCAACTCCATCGCGCACGGTCTGGAAAAGCGCGGGGTGGAATTGTTCGCCCTCGCCTTTGGCGCGGTGGCCATCACGTTCATCGGCTGGTTCGACGACAAGCACGAACTGAAACCGCTGCCCAAGCTCTTCGGGCAATTTCTCGTCGCCCTGCTCGTCGCCGCCGCGTGCAAACGCATCACTTTGTTCGTGCCGAGCGAAATCTTCAGCTACGCCATCACGATTCTCTGGGTGCTCGCCGTCATCAACGCCTTCAACTTCATGGACAACATGAACGGCCTGTGCGCTGGCCTCGGCGCCATTGGCGCGTTTTGTTTTGGCGTCATCGCCGCCGCGCGTGGCGAATACCTCGTCGCGCTCACCGGCTTTCTCATGTGCGGCGCGCTCGCCGGTTTTCTGCCGTGGAATTTCCCGCAAGCGAAATCATTTCTCGGCGATGCCGGCAGCCATCTCGTCGGCTACCTGCTCGCCGTGATGGCGATTCTTCCGCACTTTTACACGAAGCAAAACCCGCACCCACTCGCCGTTCTCGCGCCGCTGCTCGTGCTGGCGATTCCCTTGATTGACATCGTGCAAGTGAGTTTTCTCCGCACGCTCAACAAGAAACCGTTCTGGATCGGCGATACCAACCATCTTTCGCATCGCCTCGTGCGCGCCGGATTCAGCCGCACTCACGCCGTGTTGTTGCTCTGGCTTGCGGCGGCAATTCTTGGTGCGCTCGCCTGCTGGCTGGTGTGAATTTTTGCGGAGCGCGGACGGCTCGTCCGCGTGTTCATGTTGACGTATGAACTCCAACCTGCGGACAAGCTGTCCGCGCTCCGTTGTTAAAACCGCAGATGCTTCACCGTATGCCCGCCGTGGAGGAGCTGCTTCAACGAATCAATCCCGATATGCAGATGCTTGTCGAGGAACGCCTGCGTCACCTTCGCGTCACTCTTCGCGGTCTTCACACCTTCGGGCGTCATCGGCTCGTCGCTCACCAGCAGCAGCGCACCCGTCGTAATCTCGTTGTGGAAGCCGGTGATAAAAATCGTCGCCGTCTCCATATCAATGCCGATGCAGCGCAGCTTCTTTAGATATTTTTTGAAAGCGTCATCGTGTTCCCACACGCGGCGGTTCGTCGTATAGACCGTGCCCGTCCAGTAATCGCGCTTGTGATCGCGGATGGTCGTCGAGATGGCCTTCTGCAAACTGAACGCCGGCAGCGCGGGAACTTCCGGCGGATAATAATCATTCGATGCACCCTCGCCACGAATCGCCGCGATGGGCAAGACCAGCGAACCAAGTTTCGCGACGTGCTTCAATCCACCGCACTTGCCGAGAAATAACACCGCCTCCGGTTTGATGGACGAAAGCAAATCCATGATCGTCGCCGCGCTCGCGCTGCCCATGCCGAAATTGATGATCGTGATGCCGTTCGCCGTGGCGTTCGGCATCGGCTTGTCCGCGCCGCGAATGGGAACCTTGTGCCACTTGGCGAACATCTCGACGTAGTTATTGAAATTGACGAGCAGGATGTGTTTCCCAAAATCCTTGAGCGGCGTGCCTGTGTAGCGCGGCAGCCAGTTGGCGACGATGTCAGCTTTGGTTTTCATTCCTTTGCCAAAGTGTTTTCACACAGAACCCTCAAGACGGCAAGTGAAAATCCAGATTTTAGCTACTGCGGTAAAATTGTTAACACAAAAATGTAGCGGTAGTATTTTCAAAGACTAATTTCCGAATTATTCCTCACCATAATCAAAGTTGCTCTGAATTCTTTAAGAAATTTGACTTGATGATTTTGCACATCTGTGCCGCTCATTGGATTTCGCGTGAAAACAATTACTGCTCGTTTGGGATGAGTGTTTTTCTGCATCGACAACTTTGTGATTGATTCACGAAGTTGTTCAATTGCATCCGAAACGCCAGCACCTTTTAATTCAACAAAAATCTCTTCCTTCGAGGGGATTTCAATCAACCGCACCAACCAATCACAACGACGTCCTTCTGTAATTGCACAACCATCCACTTCTATTTGTTCGACCCTTTGCTCCTGATCATTTACCAAATACAGCGTCGAGGTTAGTCTGCCACTCAAAGCAATTCGTCGGTTCGCGTGGAATGTGCTGCATTCCCGCCCTTCAGGACTTTTCATGGCCCTCCGCAAGTAATTGACCAAACTGTATCGCAATCTCACTGGAAACGGCGTCAATCAATTCCGCGTTTATCAAACCAGTTTCCTTTTCCATGATCTGGTGGGCCTGCCCAGCATTAAGGGCATAAAAATTCACCTCGTCGGGGTTGAAAACATGTCTTTTATTAATGATTTGCCCCAGCTTTATTGCCGCTTCAGGTGACGCCGTGGAATACAACTGACCGGCCTGAAGTAGATTGTTCACGGACGTCAAAATGTAAGGACTATGCGTGGTGATGACCAAATTCATTTCCCCAGCCCGTGCGCGAAACGAACGGGCCATCAATTCCACCACAAGTTTCTGGGTAGATGGAAACAGGTGCGCCTCCGGCTCTTCAATATAAACTGCGCGACCACGGACGTGGCTTAATGAAAAAAACCGCGCCAGCAAAAGCAGCAACGGGATTATTTCCTGCTGGCCGGATGATGCCTGGGCCAGCTTTACTCGCCGCCCATCTTCAAATTCAAGGAAATCCTGTTTTTCTATCCGCAACAAATCTGCGCGCAAAATCTTTTTGAAGATTTCGCGAATCGGTTCATATTTTTTTGCCTCTGATTGTGGATGCCCCTCGACGGAACCGTAAAATCCGCGTGTTTCCAAAATGGTTTTGCTCTGCCCTATCAAAGATCCAAAAGCAGCCATGAATGGATCAAGTTGCTCGCCAGATTCAAGCCTCGAAAAAATAGTTTCCCGGACTTGCGAAAAAAATGCCCGTCCGGCGGGAATAAAAATCTGCTCAAACTTGGCCCATTTCCCTAAAACTGAAGCAATTTCAGCGTCAATCTCATCGCGCAAGGTCTTGTTGGCAGCATTGAGCGCCTCCTTTTCTGCATCCCCGATGGCACCATACAATTCTTTTTTTCTGCTCGCATATTTCTCCAAAACCGAATCAAAAAAAGCACTCCACTCTAGACCCAATGTGGCTTCGTCTGGAGCGGCATCCGTTAAAAAATTTACGCTGATGGTCTGGTCTTTGGTGGTGTAGGTAATGGAAAAATCAGACACCCCAGTGTTCTCAATCGGGAAATAGCGGCGAAATCTATTGCAACATTCCTGTTTGTAACGTGTGCCGTCCAACCCATCCGCAACCGCCGTCGGCAAGCGTGATCCAATTTCACGGAAAAAATACAGCAATTTGGCTATGATGCTCTTGCCAGAAGCTTGCGGGCCGATCAAACCAGTAACGGGCTTAACATCGATGTTGACCGATTTAAGCCCGGCAAAATTGTTAATTAATAAATTTTCCATATTGGCTACATACCCTGACGCCTTATATCAGACGCGGCGTATTGCCTGCAACTTTTA
Source organism: Limisphaerales bacterium (assembly GCA_043776855.1). Classification (GTDB taxonomy): domain Bacteria; phylum Verrucomicrobiota; class Verrucomicrobiia; order Limisphaerales; family UBA11358; genus UBA11358. The sequence goes on from JAYVQV010000182.1 coordinate 3,737, forward strand.
ACAAGCGAGTATCTGGTTTTTTATGGATTAGCGCAATCTTCTGTTATGAATTCAGACGCTAAACCTTTTCAGAAACTCCGCCTCGTCCAAAATCTTTACGCCAAGCTGCTGCGCCTTCTCCAACTTGGAACCGGCTTCTGCGCCGGCCAGAACGAAATCTGTTTTCTTGCTCACGCTGTCGCTGACTTTGCCGCCGGCGGCTTCAATCTTGGCGGTCGCCTCCTCGCGGCTCATCGTCGGCAACGTGCCGGTCAGCACCAAGGTCTTGCCCGCGAACGGAGCGCGGACGGCTCGTCCGCCATTCGCATCATCGCCGGGCAACGCGCGGACGAGCCGTCCGCGCTCCGGCTGGATGCCCAGCTCTTTCATGCGCTGCAAAATCTTTTTGCCCGCCGCCGCCGCAAAAAAATTCAAAACACTCGCCGCCGCCACCGGGCCGACTTCAACCAATTTCGCCTTCAATCCACCGGCCGCCAAGCGCGCTTCGATCTCCGCAATCTCTGCCTTCAATTCCGCACTCCGCACTTCGCGCTCCGCACGTTCCTGTTCGTTCTTCGGCGGATTCTTGCGCGAGCGCGGGCTGATTTCAGCGCGTTCGCTTTCCTTCGTGCCCAAATCGCGGATGTCGCGCAGCACGGCGGAATCGGCCAACGTCTCCAACGTCTCATGTGTCGCCGCCAGTTGCTTCGCGGTCGCCTCGCCGACATCGCTGATAGCCAGCGCGTGAATCCACTTGTTCAAGGGCGCGGTCTTGGCGCGTTGCAAGGCTTCGAGAATCTTGGTCGCATTCTTCTCGCCGAACGTGCGCGGCTCGTCGTCCGTGCCGAGATTTAATTTACCCAGCACTTCCAATTTCAAATCGAACAAGTCGAGCGGTTCCTTGACGAGACCGCGTTCAACCAGTTTTTCCGCCACGATGCCGCCGAGCGATTCGAGGTCCAGATTTTTGCGCGACGCGAAATACTCGACGCGCCGCGTGAGTTGCGCCGGACAGCCCGCGATGTTCTGGCAGCGCCAAGCGACTTCTTCGTCGCCATCACTGGTAGGGCGCGTCACCCCGTGCGCGCCGTCCGGCTGATTTGAAAATAAATCGGCCTTTTCACGTTCAAGCGGCGCGCGCGGAGCGACGCGCCCTACCTTATCCTTCGCAATCACGCCGCCGCACGCGGGGCATTTGCCGCCGACGTGCTTGAATAAATCAAATTCCTTCGCGCCGGGAGGGCGCTTGGTTTTCATCACCTCGAAAATTTCGGGGATGACCATGCCCGCCTTGCGGATGACCACGGTGTCGCCGATGCGAATGTCTTTGCGGCGAATCTCGTCCTCGTTGTGCAACGTCGCGCGCGAAACCGTGGAGCCTTGCACGAAGACGGGTTCGAGTTCCGCCACGGGCGTGAGCACACCGGTGCGCCCGACTTGAATCGTGATGGCCTTGAGAATTGTTTCCGCCGGTGTGATCCACGGCACGGGCTTGTGAACGATGGCGTAGCCCGGCGCGCGGCTGCGACCGGGAATTTTTTTTTGGTCGGCAAGTGAATTTACTTTCAGCACGATGCCGTCAATCTCGTAAGGCAACTGCCGCCGCAAATCTTTCTCCTCGTCGTAACGCGCGACAATTTTCTCCCGATAAATTTTCAGCACCTCCTCGATGCCATCACACACCCACCACAGTTTTTGCGTGGGCAATCCAAACTTCGCGAGCGTCTCCAGCATTTCTGAATGAGTCGCAAACGCGATGCCATCCAACGCACCCGTCGCATAAAACACCGCGCGGATGGGGCGTTGCGCGACGGTCTTGGGATCAAGCTGCTTGAGTGTGCCAGCGGTTCCGTTGCGTGCATTCGGCAAAGTCTTTTCACCAGCGGCGGCGAGCTTGGCGTTGAAAGCGTCAAAATCTTTGATCGTCATGTAAGCCTCGCCGCGCACTTCCAACATTTTAATTGTAGCAGCCGACGTGAGGAGGCTCTGACTGTTGCCGGTGGAGGATGGAGCCTCGTCACCTCGGCTGCTACGCAGTTCTAGCGGAATCGAGCGGAGCGTCTTGAGATTGGTCGTGATGTCGTCGCCTTCCGTGCCATCGCCGCGCGTGACGCCGAGGGCGAGCTTGCCCTCGCGATAGTGAAGGCTGATGGAAACGCCGTCCACTTTCGGCTCGATGACGTATTGAACTTGGTCGCGGCCAAGCTGCTTGCGAATCGTTGCGTCGAAGGAACGGAGTTCCGCCAAAGTATTTTCGTCCTGCGCGCGATTGCGTTTATCGCGGTCGGGCATTTCCTCTTTCGTCGGCGAATCGCTGGCGGAAACTTTGTCGAGCGACAACATCGGCACGAGATGTTTGACGCGCACAAATTTCTCGCTCGGTGCGCCGCCGACACGTTGCGTGGGTGATTCCGGCGTGGTGAGATCAGGGAAATCTTTCTCCAGCGCCTGAAGCTCTTGAAACAGCCCGTCGTATTCGCGGTCGGAAATCTTCGCCGTGCCCTCGACGTAATAGGCGTGGTCGTGCCGGATGATTTCGGCGGCGAGTTGCGCGTGGCGGATTTTGGCGGCGGCGTGTGTCACGCGGAAAGTGTGCCGTGCAATCGGCGCGAAGGAAAAACTTTTTTGACCCGACGGCGTTATGCTCTACGCTGCTGTCATGCGCGGTGAACTGGCAAAGGCGTTTCAGATGGCGAACACACAGGTGCTTCGCCGCGCGGCGCTGCCCAAATCCTACACCGACCGGCTGGGGCGGAAATTATTTCTCTCGCTGCTCACGGTTCAAGGTCTCGGTGCGTTTGCGCTCATCACGCTCGGCGTCATGCTCAAAAAATTTCGCGTGGCGCGCAGCGTCGTGCAGCCGCAGGTGCGGGCGGAAATTTCTCGTTCAGGTTCGGCGTTGATGCCGTTGTTTGTTTTCGTGGCGCTGGCTTTGGGATTTGCCGTCGTCGGGCAGGCGGTTTCGGCGCTGGCGCGGCTGGGGCAGACGGATTATCTCGGCTCCACGATGGTCATCGTCATCGTGCGCGAACTGGGGCCGCTGCTCACGGCGATGCTGGTGCTGGCGCGCGTCGGCACGGCGAACGTCATCGAACTCGGCACGGCGCGGGCGCTCGGCGAAGTCGAGGCGCTGGAGGCGCTGGGAATTGACCCAGTGCATTACCTCATCGTGCCGCGCGTGATCGGGATGGCGCTGGGAATTTTTTCGCTGACGATCTATCTCATCCTCGGCGCGCTGGCGAGCGGGTATCTGTTTGCGTTTTTGCAGGACGTGCCGCTGACGCCGGGCGATTACCTGAAACAAATCGCGGGCGCGTTGAACTGGCTGGACTTCGCGCTGCTGGCGTTGAAGACGATGACGTTTGGCTTTTTCATCGCCATCGTGACGTGCTACCACGGCCTCGCGCAACCGTTGCGGCTGGAAGACGTCTCGCGCGTGGCGGTGCGCGCGGTCACGCAAGGCGTCGTGGTCTGCGTGCTGATTGATGCCATCTTCATCGTGCTGTATTTGGTGACGTGAACGGGTCGCATCTTTCACCCGCGCAAAGTTCGCATAAAATCTGTTTGCCGCCCTGCTGGTGGCGGCGTAGTTTTCCACCATGACAACGATCTGCATCGCCGAAAAAAACCGTCTGGCCCTGCGTGGTGTCCGGGACGGGCGGCGTTATCTTGTCAAAAAGGAAAGCGCCGGCTGGTGGGTCCAACCGGCGGGCAACGGGAAAAAATCTCCGCCGCAACTGACCGCGCTGCTGGACGCGCTCGCGGCGGAAGGTTTCACGCTTGAACCGCAGGCCAAGGAGAACGTCCCGCCATGCCGGTTCTGAAATATCTGGCTGACACGAACATCGTCAGCGACTACTTCCGCCCCGGCAATCCCGTCCGCAACTGGTTTGCCGCCCATCCCGGAGAGGTCGGCATCTCCACCCTGACGCTGGCGGAAATCCGGCGGGGCATCGAACTCAAAGGCGGTTCCAAGACCAGGCTCGCGTTGGAACGCATCTACGGCTATGTGCTGCAAGATTACCGCGCGGCCATTTTCACCTTTGATGAAGCGGCGGCAGCCGAATGGGGCCGCCTGATGGCCGAGACCAAAAACCGCCCGCTGCCTTACGATGATTCATTGATTGCCGCCATCGCCCGCAGCCGTGAACTCACCATAGTGACCCGCAACGAAAAACATTTTCCAAGCTGCAAGACCGTGAACCCGTGGCGCGAATGAAGTTGTCTTTAAGGTCGCCTTGATGGTTTCGTCTCGAACGGCTTGAAATTTTTTATGAACAACCAAGCAACCAAGGAACCAAGAAAAAGTTTTTCAACTTTGTTTCTTCGTTTCGTGGTTGTTAAAAATTTCCCAGAAAGATGAACGAAGAAAATTTCAACCCAGCCGTCATCGAAATGCTTGGCGCGGACAGCGTCCCCTTGCAACCGGCCTGAAACCGGCTATTGTTCTGGCAATGAACGTGGCGATTGAAATTCCCGAAGCCGTCTCCGCCCCCCTGCGTTCGCGCTGGCCGGATGTTTCGCGGCGTGTGCTTGAGGCGGTGGCGGCGGAAGCCTACCGCACCGGCGCGCTCACCGCGTTTCAAACCGGCGAACTATTGAGCCACACTTCCCGCTGGGAAACCGAGGCGTTCCTCAAGCGCGTCCAAGCCTACTTGCACTACACCGAGGATGACCTGGAGCGCGACCTCGCCGCCCTACGCGCCGCCCGTGCGTGATGATCATCGTCAGCAACACCTCACCGCTTTGCTATCTCGCCCTCATCGGGCAGACGGAAATCCTGCCGAAACTTCACGGTGAGATTCACACCACGCGCAAAGTTCTCGAAGAACTCCGTCATCCCGGAGCGCCGCCAACCGTCCGGCAGTGGGCGGAGAGTCCACCGGCATGGTTGAAGATTCATCCTGACCCGGAGGAAACGGATCAGACCTTGGACGCCCTTGACCCCGGCGAGCGCACCGCACTGCGGCTTGCGGAAAACCTCCACGCCGACGTGGTGCTGCTGGATGAAGCCGCCGCCCGCACCGTGGCCGGGCAACGCGGCGTAAAAGTTTCCGGCACGCTCGGCGTCTTGTGCGATGCCGCCCAAGCCGGACTGGTCAAACTGCCAACCGCTCTCGACCTGCTCCGCAAAACTAATTTTCGCGCCTCGCCGGAGTTGTGGAAAACACTTTACCAGCGCGGATGAAATAATTTTTCACCATGACCGAAACCACCTTCAACCCAGCCGTCATCGAAATGCTTGGCGCGGACATCACCGCGCTGCGCGATGCGTCGTTCACGGTCGTGGAGAATGTGGCGTGGT
>JAYVQV010000183.1:0-2332 GCA_043776855.1 Limisphaerales bacterium
CGGCCAAGGTGAAAATTTTAGCCGACCCCAAGTGACGCGCCGGGCATCATGTTGGAACCGTTCTGAAAAAATGGCGGTAAAAAATCATCCTCATCCTCAAATTCCTCGGCAGGAATGGATGAGGATGATTTAGACCAGATTAAATAAAACCGTGGCCGTTTTTCAAGCGGGCCATGAATCGCCGCGAGGTCTTGGACTGCGGCAGCCCTCTGCCGCTTTTCATCCGCATGGTTGACGATGCCAAAGCGCCAGAGGGCTGGCGCACTCCAAGACGCTCCCGCGCCAGTTCCCGTCGTCAGCCAATTTGCTGGCTGTGGTTTTAATCAAAAAAAATTTTTCCCGCCCAATTTTTTTATCCCTTCGACTTGTCCGGCAGCACCAGCTCAAACGTCCGCAGCGGATTCAGCAGGTATTTCGAGAATGGAATATAAATCGGCGTCACCTTCGGCTCCGTCACGCGGCCATTGACCTGGCACTCGAAAATTTTGCCCACCGGCGTCAGCACCAGGCTGACGACCGAGCCGATCACCGGCATATTACGCAGCAGTTGCGCCGTCACGCGTGCGTCCACGTTGCCTGCCAGATCCACCGTCCCGACGTATTTCAATTCCATCGTGCCCGTGTGAATGTGCAACGACTCCGAGCGCGCCACGCCGTTCGTCAGCGTGAACACCGCCGCCGCGTCCGTCGCGCGGTTGTTGCCCAAGCCGGACGCCACCGTGTTCAGCATCGGCGACAAAATTCCGAACACCGGCACGTTCCATAAAATCCCGTCGCGCAACTCCGCCGCGCCGTGGCCGTTCCACGAGCGCCACGAATCGGAATTGCCGTCCGTCACCACTGCGCCGCCCGTCAGCGTCCCCTCCACGAGGCCGGTGTTCGTGCCGGATAAGTCCTGCGCCAGCCGCCGCACATCCACGTTCGTCGCCGCCACGGCGAAATTAAAATTACAACCGTAGTTCGTCGCGCTGAAATCAAAATACGCGCCGCCCGCCGCGTCGCCGCCGTAAAAATTCGCCGCCACGTTCGTCAGCACCAGATACTGCCCCAGCCAGCGCACCGTGCCGGTGATGTTCGTCGTCTGCAACTTCGTCCAGCGGAGTTGCGCGGGCTGAAGAATTTCAAACGTCAAATCCGTCCCCTCCAGATCACGGCCGTGATTGATGTCGCGCAGCGGCAGTTGCCCGTGCGTCCGCGCCACCGGCGGCGCGAGAAATTCATACGGCTCAATCATCCGCGCCACCTTCGGCCCGATGACGCGCACCACGGCCATCGGGTCCATCGTGCTGATGGCGTTCGTGAAAAAAATCATCCCCGCGCCGAAATCCAAAGTCACCGAATCGGCCCGCGCCATTTGTGTGCCATTCGCGCGCTCGGCGTGCGGCGATAAAAACATTAGCGCGCGATTCGTGAACAGCAGGTCGGCGGCGATGGCGTCGTAAGCCTGCTCGCGCGCAAAAAAATTGGTCGTCGCCAGGTAGCCGGTGGCGTTGAGCGCGTCCACGTTCCGCCCGCGCCCGGCGGCGGTCACGTCCAGCGAAACGGGTTCGTTCGGCCGGAAATAAATGGCGGCGACGCGCGCGACATTCGTGGGCAGGAACATCTGCGCCGTTTCAAAATCCAGCGCGCCGTGCAGCGCGGCGCGGAAATTTTCCGAGGTCGTGCTGAACTCGCCGCCGCCCGCGAGCCGCGTGCGACCCTGCTGGAATTGCACCTCCGGCACGCTCCAGATGTGGCGGGCGTAGGAAAAATCCGCCCGCGCCAGTTCCGTGGTGCGCCCGCGCACGACGGCGTTCGTCGCGGCGAACGTGCCGTGCAGCCGCGTCGTCTCGCTGATGGTCGCCCGCCAGTCCGGCGCACGATTCGTCCACGCGGGCAGCGTCAGCGTGCCGTCCACCGCGAACCACGGCGGGCGCGTCCAGAAAATTTGATCCAGTTCCGCGCCCGCCCGCTCCGGCAAAAACGGCTTGAGCACACGCGGGTCGAAGGCGGAACTGTTCGTGAGCCGCAGCCCGCGCGTCGCCACGTCGAGCTGCGCGGCGACGTTCAGGTTGCCGCCGCCAATTTTCCCAGTGAGGCGCTGGACAGTGAGTTGCGGCGCGCGCCATTCGCCCGCGCACTCGGCGGCGCGAACAGAAATGTTTTTCCAATCCAGTTCCGCCGCCCGCGTCGTCCACGCCAGATGAAACGGCAGCGCGTTCGTCCAGAAATCGAGCGCGGCATCAAAGTTGGTCGCCGCCATTTCCGGCGCGGAGAAATTCACGGCGGCCTGCAAGTTGCGCGCCGCGAACCACGGCGTCGTCACCGACGGCACGGTGGCGTTCAGCCGCAC
>JAYVQV010000184.1:0-2325 GCA_043776855.1 Limisphaerales bacterium
CCAGCCGTCCATTTCCAGCTTGTAGGCGAACGGTTTCAGGCAGCGGACACACTCGCAGTTCAAAACCAGCTTCAACGAACCCGTCACCAGCAGGCTGTCGTGCAACTGCTGGACTTCCAGATCGTAGCGCAAAGGCTTTTCCAGCCGGATCATCTCGTCCATCAAACCAAAATCAAGTTCCGCCACGGGTAGTTCGCCCTTGAAGCAAACTTCGTGTTCTTCAATGTGACGGAGATTTATTTTGAGGGACATTTTTTATTTTGCGGTAGCCAGTTTTGCCTTGGCCTTGTCTATCCACGGCTGCAGATGGCGCTGGTTGGAGGCGTCTTTCTGGATGGACTTTTGCCACGCATCAATCGCCGCCTGATAATTGCTATTGATGAACTCAATCAGCCCCTGACTGTAATTGGTGTTACCTTTGCTTGCGGTGTTCAACTCCACCGCCTTCTGCAAATCTGCCAGCGCACCGGCTGTATCCCCGCTGCCGTAACGCGCCCAGCCACGCGTGTCATAAGCATTGCCATTCTTTGAATCCAGTTGGATGGCGTGCGTCGCATCGGTGATGGCACTGTCAAAATCTTTCTTCAAAAACTCGCTCCACCCGCGAATGTTGTAGGCGAAGGCATCCGGTTTAAGTTCGATGGCTTTGGTGTAATCAGCTATCGCTCCGTCCAAATCACCTTTGGCATTCTTCGCAATGCCGCGATTGTTGTAGGCATACGCACCATCCGGTTTGAGTTCGATGCATTTAGTGTAATCGGCAATCGCTCCGTCGTAGTCGCCTTTGTAATCCTTGTCACCGCCGCGCTCGTTGTAGGCAGCCGTATAATCCGGTTTGAGTTCGATGGCTTTGGTGGCATCAGCTATCGCTCCATCAATGTCGCCCTTGCCCGACTTCGCATCGGCACGAAAGTAGTAGGCCCTTGCATAATCCGGTTTGAGTTCGATGGCTTTCGTGTCATCAGCTATCGCTCCATCAAAGTCGAGCTTGTCCCCCTTCGCAATCCCGCGATTATTGTAGGCAAACGCATAATCCGGTTTGAGTTCGATGGCTTTGGTGTAATCTGCAATCGCGCCGTCCAAATCACCTTTGGCTTTCTTCGCAACGCCGCGATTGTCGTAGGCGATGGCTTTATTCTCTGTAGTCGGGTTTGATGCGATGTATTCGGTGTAATCAGCTATCGCGCCGTCGTAGTCGCCTTTGGCTTTCTTCGCATTGCCGTCGTCCACCAGATCACAAAAGGCGGGGCTGGTCAGTCCCAACAAGAGCATGAGCAACAGGAGGTTTTTTTTCATAATGAGTTTGGGGTGGGTTGTCAGATGCCGTTGTAGGTTTGGTAAATCCGTTCGTCGTTGTGCCGAGCTTTGAATCCGGGCAAATAATACGCCAACTGGCGCAGCGGCCAGAAGCCATAAAACATAATTTTTTCAACGGTCGGGTTGTCGCTGTAATACCAATACGCCATGTTGGCCGCCGGCTGCCGCAACGTGTCGGAAGTATGCACCACCACAAACGCCAGCAGGTATGCCCCAAAAATCAAGGCAAGGACAACCGCCGCTTTGAATCGTTTGCTGGCTTTTATCATCGTGTCAAATCAGGTTCACTCCGGCATTTGCAATTTGATTTTCTCCGCGCTTCACGGTTCTGGAATTCCCAGATCACGGCAAATTTTCTTTGCGAGAAACCTATTCACCTCTGAATGTCGCGGAACTGCCGAGCGTAAATTTCTGGCCGGATTCCCCCACCACGAATGATTCCCGCCCTCGCGGATGAGCACACAACTCTGCGCGTGCAAGTGCCGGATGAACTCGCGCCGTTTCACACAAGAATTGCTGCTTCTTCGTAATCAGTCTTGGCGGCGGCCAGCGCGTCCTCGCGATTGAATTCCAAAGCTTCTTTCAATGCCGAGCGCAAATTTTTCAAAAGTTCGGCGCGCGTCTTGCCCTGCGAATTCACGCCGGGAATTTCCTCGACCCAGCCAATCCACCAGCCTTCATCCTGTTTCACAACCGCAGTAAAATTTCTTTTCATGGAATCAAATTAGCGAATTATTCGGCATTTTCAATTTCTTCTTCAACGCCGCCTGCACGTTCGGCGGCACATTATTTTTTCTCTCGCACTGAACTGGAAGTTGCCAGCCCGGCTTTGCGGGCAATCTCCGCCTGCCGTCCGTCGAATGTGGCAAACGTGTCGCAGCCCAGTTCAAACGCCGCGCCAACGTGCCAGAGGTCGAGCGTGGTCAGCTTCTTCTGCCAGCCGTAGCGCCCGGCCAGCGCCAGCGCGAATTTTTTGGCGTCGTGGGGCAGCTCGCGCCGCACAAACCC
>JAYVQV010000185.1:0-8936 GCA_043776855.1 Limisphaerales bacterium
GGCGCGAGGGCGCGCCGAACCACAGCCGGGGCGGCTGCGCTCCCCATTTTCTACTGCATGGATTCGGTTCAGCTTTCATCTTTGCACCGCTCCTTCCGGACACGTCGCCGCCAGATACACGGCGAGGCGCGTGCGCATGAGCGGGTCGTAGCTGGAAATTTGCTGCACGACGTTCAAGATGTTGTCACGCGTGGCGGCGGTCATCGTGCCGCCGCAGAATAAATAATTTACCTGGTCGAGCAGCGCGGGCGCGTTCGTGGCGAGCGGCACGAGGTCGGAATAATCCGGCGCGAAATGGTAGTCGCTGTAATGCGCCAGGCCTTGCTCCGTGAATTCCCACAGCTTGTTCGGAAATGAAATGCACGAGTAGCTGTCCGTGATCTGGAACGCCGGGCCGACGAGGCCGTTCGCCGTGAGCAAACCGGGCGGCTGATAGCTGGGCCGGAAAAAATTAAACACGCTCGGTGAATAGCCCGGCTCTTGAAACGCCGCCGCGTTGAAGTCGCCCCACGTCCACCAGAGCAGGTTCGTGGAACGTTCGAGATGTCCGGCGCGGGCGATGGCCATCGCGCGCTGCACCGGTTCTTTCAAACGACCAAAGCTCGGCGAGCCGGACGCCCACCGCGCATCGCGCGCCTCGGAATCGAGCAGGACGGCCTTGACCACCGCGCCGAGGTCGCCGCGTTTGCCATTGCCGTTGTTGGCGAAAATGGCGGAGACGCGGGCGACGTAGTTGCTGGAAGGATTGCTGGTGACGAGAAATTGAATCAGTTGCCGGCTGATGAACGGCGCGCAATTCGGGTGCTCAAAAAGATTTCGCAGCGCGTCTTCCACGTCGCGCACGCCGTTGTCCACGGTCGCGGCGCGGGCGGGAACGATGAAACCTTTCAGCAAATTCTTCGCGCCGAAATCATGCTTCTCCGCCCACATCTGCATCGGCACGGCGTAGTCGGAATCCACCGAGCCGCCACCACCCCAGACTTGGCCGCCGAGCCAGAGGCCGGTGAAGACGCGGGCGAACTCCGTGATCTGGGCGTTGCCGTAAGTGGGAATTGGCTGGCCGTTCGCATCGAGCTTGCGCGTGCCGTCGGCGTTGAGTTCCCACAGGCCGATGCTGAACAACTGTTGCACCTCGCGCGCAAAATTTTCATCGGGATACTGGTTGATCTCCGGGCGGGCTTTTTGATTGCCGAGGTGGCTCAAGTAGCGGCCCATCACCGGATGGAACGCGACTTCGCGCAGCACGTCGCGATAATTTCCAAACGCGTTCCGCACGAAGATGTCGTAAAAATCCGCCATCGCAATCGGCCGGTCGGAGAGCTGCGGCTCGCGGCGCGATGCCACGCAAATCTGGCTCAACGCAAACGCCACGCGCTGCCGCAACTGGTCGCCGCCGATGATCGCCCCGCGCGCAAACGACGTGGTGACGTTGTTGCCGAAAATGTAATTGTCCTGCGCGTTAAAACTGTAGCCGTGATCGGTGTGGCCGTTGCTGAAATCCGTTTCAATCTGGTCAATGTATTTCCGATGCAACGTCGCGGGCTGGTTCGTGAGCTGGTCATCAATCCACGCGGCGAAGCCGAGCGACTGCACGCGATCCAGTTCGCGCAACGTCGGGCCGAACGTGGCCTGCTGCAAAAACCGCGCGGCCTGCGCGCGGCTCACGCCGTTCGTTCCGGCGGGACCGCCGCGAAGTTGCTCGACGAACGATGCGTAATCGCCCGCCACGCTGCCGGTCACGACGCCGTTGCTGCTGATGACGGGCATCGCGGCGCGTGTGCTGTTCGTGCGGAACGGGTCGCTGCCCAGAAAATATTCCGCCCAGTCCGGCACGCCGTCGCCGTCACTGTCCTTATCGTCGGTGCTGATGCGATAAAATTCTTTTGGCGTGAGACGCACGCGATTCGTGAAGCGCAAACTCGACGTGTTGCCGTTAAGCAACGGCACGAGCGCGGACTGCGTCCAGTTGACCAGATTGGTGCTGGTGAAAACGCGCTGATCTTTGCCGAGGATGAACGGCCAGTTCACAACCGCGTCATTCGTCTGGCGCGCGAAATTGGCGACCATTTTAGAATTGGGATCAAACGGGTCAGTGCCAGCTTTCGCTTCTTGCGCGTTGGAAACGCCGTCGCCATCCGCGTCGCCGTTCGGCGGCAGATTGAAGGCGCGGTATTTCACTTCCCAAGCGTCCGGCAAACCGTTGCCATCCAAGTCCGCGCCGCTCGGCCACGCCACACCGGTGAACTCCGGCTTGCTGGAAGCGAGCAGGGGATTGGAGGAATTCGCGCGCTCAACGCCGTCGCTGATGCCGTCGCCGTCCGTGTCGGCGTTGCGCGGATTCGTGCCGAGCAAATACTCGTCGCGATTATTCACGCCGTCACCGTCGGCATCTTGCGTGGCATCGGCGGCGGAAAATTTATTAAAACTGTTCGCATCTTCCCACGCATCCGGCATTCCATCCTTGTCCGTATCTTTGTAAGCGGCGAACGCAGGCAGCGACGCGAGCGGGTTCGTCGTGAAAAACATCTGCACGCCTTGATGCACGTTCATGCTGGCGACGCCGGGGTTGCCGTCGTAATCCGTCCACGTCGCCGTGCCGTTATCGAGCGTCGCGGCGGCGGTGCAGTTCGTGTAACTGCGCGTGACGACGACGGTATTGCTGGTGAGGTTGCGGATTTCAAACGTGACGATCCACGAGTTGCTCGTCGCGGCGCGCTGGGCGAAGAGGCGAAATTTCAAACGGTCGGAAATGTCCGCCGCGCCGTAGCCGCTGAAGCCCAACGCGGATTTGAAATCCGGCGGCGAGCCGCTGTAATCCGTTTCCCAAATGCCGTTTGCCGGATCGCCGGGCGCGCTGAAACCACCACCGGCTTCCGAGTGAAATAATTGCATCAGCCCGCCGTTGGCGTAACGCAGGTCGAGGCCAAACGTTCGCCAGTCGGTGCTCGCGGAATTTTTCACGGCAAAATCAATCAGGAAATCTTCGCTCCAGATGTTGGGCGCAAACGCACCGGTGAAATGGTTCCAGACGAACTGGACGTTTTCCAAATTCCATTCCCAGCGCGCGGGCGACGAACGATAAAACGGAACGTAGCCGATGAAGGTGGCGCTGTTCGTCGGCTGGTATTTTGGATCGCGATGCGAGTTGAGTTCGTCGAGATCGTTGATGCCATTGCCGTTTGAATCCGCGAGCAGGGGATTGGACGGAATACTTCCATTCACCTCGGCATAATCGCTCAAGCCATCGCCGTCCGTATCCGTGTTCAACGGATTCGTGCCGAGCGAAATTTCTGCGCCGTCGCTCAAGCCATCGCCATCGGAATCAAATTTATGCGGGTCGGTGCCGCGCTGGTATTCCTGCAAGTTTGTCAGGCCATCGCCATCGGAATCTGCCGCCGTGAGCGCCGCCGAGCCGGGTTCGAGCGCGTAACGGTTTTCAAACCAGTCGGGCAGTCCCGAAGCATCGGCGTCGAGCGTGCGGTCAATGATCTGCACCGCGCAGAGGCCGATGGTCCAGGTGTTGAGGTTCGTCACCGCGAGCGTGGCGACGGACGCAGTGAGGTTGGTGTAGCGCACGAAATTACCGCGCAGAAAATTTGTATTTCCCGGCTTGAGTTCGAGAAAGTTCGTTTGCGAAACGGTGTTGACGGTGGCGAAATAAACATCCGTCGCGCTGCTGCCGTTCAGCCGCAGCCGCCCGCGCTCCCAGTAGTCCACGCCGCCGACCATGACGTAAAGATCATAGCTCGCGAAGGGAATGTTGCTGATGGTCAGCACGGCCTCCGTGCCGTTGGCCGCGCGGAGGTAGCCGTCGAGCAGCCGCCGGTCGGGCGAAAGATTATTGTGCGCCGCGTCGCTCGCATCGCTCGTCCAATTGACGGTGAGGTTGGTCAGCACGAGGCCGTCGCAGCGGACGATTTTATTGGTGAGCGGCGTCACGAAATCCGCGAGACCGCCGGCGGGCCGGTTCCAATCGCCCATCGCCACGGTGTCGTTCCAGCGCGACTGCGGGACGACGCCCGCGAGTTCGTTCGTGCCGAGCTTGCCGTCCAGGTCATTTTTGGAAACAAAATGAATCCCGATGCCGCCGCGAAAAACCGTCGGCACGCTCGCCGCGCTCAACGGATTGGAACCGACGCGCACTTCGAGCGCGTCGCTCGCGCCGTCGCCGTCGGTGTCCGCGAGCAGGGGATTCGTGCCGAGGCGCACTTCATCGGCATCGCTCAAGCCGTCGCCGTCGGTGTCGGCCAGATTCGGATTCGTGCCGGCGGAAAATTCCGCGCCGTCGTTCAAGCCGTCGCCATCGGAGTCCGCGCGGTTGGGGTCGGTGGAATTATTTCCGCCGTTGTATTCTTGCAACGCCGTGCGGCCATCGCCGTCCGCATCGCTCGCGGCATCGGCAGCGTTGGTGTCGCTCAAATGATTCTCCTCCTCCCACCAGCGCGGCAAACCGTCGGCGTCGGCGTCGAGGAAGGCGTTGGTGTTTGCTTCGAGCTTGAGAAAATCAAATTGAATCCAGTAGCCGGTGTTGGCCGCGAACGGGCCGGTGCGATAAATCTCAATCGTGTTCGGCCCGGCGCTGGCGAAAACATTCGTCGCGGGAAAATCGAGGGTGATGCGCGTGTCGCGATCCACGCGCTTCGAGAAAAGAGTCGTGTTGGTGCCAGCGGAATTTTTGAACCGCACTACAATATCGTGCGGGCCGAAACCGTCACCGCTGCTATTCACCGGATAACCGATCCATGAGCCGCCCCAGACGAGGTCGCAGGTGAAACGGAGGCGCGACAACCGGTTCGTCTGCGCGCTGTTCAGAAAAAAGTGGACGCGGTTAGTGAAGTCGCTATCGGTCAGCGCGCGTTCCCAGGCGCTGTCGGGTTCCTGATTCGGCACGGCGAGCGGGCTGGTTAGGCCGTTGAAGCCAGCGGGGAAATTTCCGGCGCAATAAAAATCATCGTCCGCCGCCGGGTTGTTCGTGGCGACGTAAAGCGGGTCGCCGGGCAGCCGCGTGACCTTGCCGGGCTTGGCGTCGTTGCCGCCGTTTTCGGATGAAAATTCTGCCGTGGGATTGTAGCCGGAGGCGAACGGATCGGAATCCACGCCGATCTGCCAGACGGACTGAAGTTCGGCGCGCGTGCTGACAAGGGCGAGGCCAAGAATGGCGAGAAGCAAAACCAGCGCGCGGGTGGCGGCGGAAAAAATGCGGCGGTTTGATTTCATCCGTGGGCCAGTTTTTTTAATGCGGTGGTGGATGCAGGTTTGTTCGCGGCCAATCTAGCACATCCCGATTGAAAGCAAATTTGAAATGTGTGCTGGATGCGGCTTCACGCTTGCTAAAGGTTCATCGTGCGATTCTCGCGCGCATGAAGAAAACATTGCTCGCCGTTCTGTTGCTCGTCAACGCGCTCCCGGTTTTTGCCGACCCGCTCGTGACCTCGTGGCTCACGGGCAATTCCGGCCAATACGCGCGCATCTACACCACGTCCGCCAACCGCACCGCCGGCACTTCGGCGACGACGTGGGGCAATCAAGGCACGGTTGCCTACGCGGACATCGCGCAGGTGCTTTACTCGGCGAGCTGGGTGTATGTGCGCGCGTCGGATTTGCCGAGCTACATCAGCGGGCCGTGGAATAATCCGCAAGGCGTGGCCGGCCAGTTCTCGCCCACGAACCAGCATCTGCTCGAACGCTTTCCCCGCAGCACGAACGTGCCGACGAGCAAGACGAGTTCCGGCACGGGCTACTCCGGCATCTTCGTGGACGGCGTCGCCATTTTTAATTTCACCGACGGCAAAGCGTGGGACGGCACGGGCGCGAACAGCGGAATGCACACTTCCTCGACTTACTACTGGCATCGCAATGCGCCGGTGGGCGAGAGCTACAATTTTGATTACGGCCTCGGCCATCAAAATCCGCCGGGCGTTTATCACACGCACCAGCAGCCCATCGCGCTGCGTTACCAGCTCGGCGATCATGTGGATTACAATTCCTCCACGAAAAATTATTCCGAGAGCAGCAGCACGAACATTTCGCACTCGCCCATCGTCGGCTGGGCTTACGATGGATTTCCGATCTACGGACCTTACGGTTACAGCGTGAGCAACAGCGCGAGCAGCAGCGTGCGCCGCATGGTCAGCGGCTATGTGAAGCGCGATGGCAGCAACGGCACGGATACGTTGTCCACCAACCTGACGACGATTCCTGCGTGGTATGCGCGCTACCGGCTCTCGCATTTTGGCGGGAGCTATTCCACGACGGCGGGGTTGTCGCGACCGGCGGTGGCAGGCACGAACACGCTCGGCACTTACGCGCAGGACTACGCCTACTACGGCGACGGCACGAACGCGGCGACGGGTTTGAAATACATTTCCGGCACGAACACCTTTGACCTCGATGAATGGAATGGTCGTTGGTGCGTGACGCCGGAATTTCCCGGCGGCACTTACTGCTATTTTCTCGCGCTGGATTCCAGCAGCGCGCCGACGTATCCCTACACCATCGCGTTTGAATACTACGGCAGCGCCACCGGCGGCTCGGTGAGCAGCATCAGCGAGGCGGTGACGACGAACTTCACGGGCCAAGCAGACGCCGCGTTGAAGCTAAACTCGCCGACGACCAACGCGAATAACATCATCTCGCTGACGTGGAGTTCCACCGAGGGCGGGACGTATCTCATCGAGAATTCCACGAATCAAACGACGTGGACGACGCAGCGTTCAAGCATCGCCGCGAGTGTCGGTGTCTCCACCAGCACGACTTACACGAACGCGCCATCCACCGGCACGAACTACGTCCGTGTGACGCGCACCGCGCTGGCAAATTTCGACCCGACTGGCGGCAGCGGCGTGACGGGGCAGACGAACGTGAATTTCTTTGTGGTCAACGCCGCCGTTTCCGGCACAAATGCCGTGCTCGGCTCCGCGAACTACGCGGGTGGGCAATTCAAGTTCAGCATCACCGGCACATCGAGCGCAGGCTACATCATTCAAGCGAGCACGAACCTCACGACGTGGGTTGCCATCTACACCAACACCGCGCCGTTCACCTACACGAACGCGGCGGCAGCGGCCTACGCGCAGCGCTTTTTCCGCGCGGTCGCGCAATAATTTCACACCCTCACCCTTCCTTAAGGTCAACCTGCGTAAAGTGCGCCCATGAAACAAACCCGTTCCAACCAAATCCAACCTGACTGATTATGAAAAAAATCTTCACCCCAATCGTTGTCGCCCTCTTTGCGCTCACGTTGCGGACCAACGCCGCGAACGTCACCAACTACGACTCCATCGTCTCGCTCGCCACGAACGCGACGAAGAACTACACCTTCACCGACACCGCCTCCGGCCAGAGTGCCGTCGTGGCGGTGACGATGACCGCCTACACCAGCGCAAACAGCACGACAACCTTGCAGAGCCTCGACGGCGGCACGCGCGTCGGTGGAAATTTTCAAAACGGATTCATCAATGGCTCAGGTGTGAATTTTTCAGCGGCGCTCGTGTCGGTTTCCAGCGGCGTGACCGTCAGTTCGATGCAATTTCGCATCGCTGCGCTGGGGGTGCGGCCGGCAGACGGCGGCGGTTCGCTGACGTGGACTTCCTCGGTGGCGGCACTCGCGACGAGCTACGGCAGCACTGCGGAAATCATTCAAGCGCTGGACTCGACGACGTATTCGTTGAACGGCGCGACGTATTCCGCAAAGCTGCGTTTTCCGTTGGATGCACTTTTTCAACTGACAGACGTGCCCGCGCCCGGCCAGAGCCTAGTGCTCAAAGCAAGTTTCACGGTGACGAACCTCGTTGATCCGCAGACGAATTCCTGGTCCACCACCTACGCCGGAAAATACGCGCGCATCACGACGAATGACAGCACGCGCACCGCCGGGACTTCCGTCACGACTTGGAACAACGGCGTGGCGGCGGAAACGCAATCGCTCCCGGCGTATTGCGGCGTGCAGGAAATTTATGCCTCGACCAACTGGCTTTACATCCGCACCACCGGCCTCGGCAGCCACACGATGGGGCCGTGGTATAACGACGCCACGCGCACCACGCTCTTCATCAACTGGCCCGTGAATCAAAAAGCGATGTATCGTTTCCCGCGCACGGCCACGCTCACCAATCCGCCGACGGCCAAGACGGCCACGGCGGGCGTGGACGCGGCCATCGGTTATTTCGTGGATGGCGTGGCGATGTTTGACCCGACCGACGGCTGGTCTTACGGCGGCGGCAGCGAGGCGAGTCCCGGCACCGGCCAGTGGCATCGCGATGCGTATGTGAACGAAGGAATCACTTTCGACATCAATAATTCCCACCAGCAAAACACCGGCGTCTATCACAACCACGCCGACCCGATTGGCCTGCGCTATTTGCTCGGCGATAATGTCGTCGTGAATTCCACCAACGCCTTGAGCGAGGGCGTCACGACCAACGCGAACCTGAAACATTCGCCGCTGCTCGGCTGGGTGCGTGATGGTCTGCCGATCTATGGGCCTTACGGTTATTCCATCGCCACGAACGCCAGCAGCGGCGTGCGGCGGATGATTTCCGGTTTTGTTTTGCGCAACGGCCAGAACGGCACGGATAATTTGACGAACAGCGCGCGCACCAACCTGCCCGCTTGGACGCTGCGCAACAACGCCAACACCGCCGCCAGCGGCCCGGCCATTTCCTCGACGTATCCACTCGGTCGTTACAACCAGGACAACTCTTACCTCGGCGATTTGACGAACGCGCTCACCAGCCAGAAATATGTTCAGGGCGTGGATTTTGATTTGAACGACTACAACGTGCGCTGGTGCGTGACGCCGGAATTTCCCGCCGGCACCTACGCCTATTTCATCTGCATCACGAGCAACGGCACGCCGACGTTTCCCTACAACGTGAACTATTGGTTTTTCGGCACGCCCACCGGCGGCACGGTCACGAACATCACGGAAACCGTCG
>JAYVQV010000186.1:0-2304 GCA_043776855.1 Limisphaerales bacterium
GGCGAAGCTGATTTGCCACACCGTGCCGAGCGTGCAGAAAGTCCGCATGACCAACAGCGGCACGGAAGCCTGCATGAGCGCCATCCGCCTCGCGCGCGGTTTCACCAAGCGCGACAAGATCATCAAGTTTGACGGCTGCTATCACGGCCACGCCGATTCGCTGTTGGTCAAAGCCGGTTCCGGCGCGCTCACCTTTGGCCACCCTGACAGCGCGGGTGTGCCCGCATCATTTACACAACACACGATTGTCGCGCCGTTCAATGATGTGGACGCGGTGAAAAATATTTTCGCAGCGAATAAAAATGAAATTGCCGGCCTCATCATCGAACCCGTGCCGGGCAACGCCGGATTATATTTGCCGCAGCCGGGCTTCTTGGAATTTCTCCGCGAAATTACGGCGGCGAACGGCGCGTTGTTGATTTTCGACGAAGTGATGACCGGCTTCCGCCTCGCCAAAGGCGGCGCGCAGGAGCGTTTCAGCATCACGCCCGACCTGTCCACGTTCGGCAAAGTCATCGGCGGCGGCCTGCCCGTCGGCGCGTTTGGCGGGCGCGCGGAAATCATGGACTGCCTCGCGCCACTTGGCCCGGTCTATCAGGCTGGCACCTTGAGCGGCAATCCCGTGGCCCTGGCGGCGGGCCTGGCGAACCTCGAAGAATTATTTTGCGGCGATGCTTATCAAAAGCTCGAACAACTCGGCGCGCAACTTGAAGCCGGAATGAAAGCCGCCGCGCAGTCCGCAAACATTCCGATGCAATTCAACCGCTGCGGCTCCATGTTCTGCGGCTACTTCACGAGCGAACCCGTTCACAACTTGGCCGACGCGATGAAAAGCGACCGCGAGCGTTTCAAAAAATTCTTCCACGGAATGTTGGGCGAAGGTATTTATCTCGCGCCATCGCAGTTTGAATCCGGCTTTCTTTCCACCGCGCACACCGCAGTGGACATTGAGCAGACCGTGCGCGCCGCCGCAAAAATCTTGCGGGCGCTGTAACATTTGCCCATTGTCCACGTCTGAATCACCAGTCCACCGAAACCAAACAACGGTGGTTCGCACCCAAACGAAAAAATAAATATGAAACTGAACAAGACATTGATGATGGTCGCCTTGGCGGCTGGCAGCCTGTTTGCCAGCAACCCTCTCCAGGCGCAGGACGCTCCCAAAGACAAGCCCGCTGACAACCAGCCCGCCGCCCCGCCGGCCGGTGCGCGCCACCCGGCGTTTTCGTTGGACAGCATCGCCAAACAACTTGACCTGACCGACGACCAGAAAATCAAGATCAAGCCGATCATCGAAGACTCGCAGAAACAAATTGCCGAACTCCGCAAAGACGCCAGCCTCGCACCGGAAGACCGCCCGGCCAAAGTGAAAGCCATTCGCGAAGCCACCAGCACCAAGCTCAAGGAAATCCTCACGGCGGAACAGTTCGCCAAGTGGGAAAAAATGGGTGCCGGCATGCGCCGCGGTCCCGGTGCCGGCGGCCCGCCGCCCGGTGCGCCCGGCGCAGGTGCGAAGGACAAAGCTCCCAAGAACTAATCTTGCGCGAACAACCACTAGGGACGGCCACCAGCCGTCCCTTTTTTATTTGCACCTCACGCGGTCAATGTGTTCGCGCAACGGCAGATGCCAGAGGGCGTCGTAAGCCTGCACGTCGAACGTGTAGGGCAACGGCAATTCATCCAGTTCACCGGCAATCGCGGCGAGCTGGGCATGGGAAACATTTCCCAACACCGCCAGGTCAATGTCGGAGTGGGGCTGAAAATTTCCCTTGGCGCGGGAACCGAAAATTTTTACCTCCGTCACCTCCCGGTGACGGCGCAACACCTGGCAGATCAATTCTTGCCCGGCTTCAGTCAATCCAAACGGGTTCATTGGGCGCTCCTTGGTTTCAAGAAACCGTAAAGCTCGTCCAGCCCGCCCAAAAAACGGCGGTGCATCTCGCGCACGGCCTGATCAAAGGCGGCTCCGTCATAAATATGCGCCAAGCGGTTGCGGCAATCGAGCATGTCAATCCAAAGCTGGCCGTCGCCGATAATTTTGGCGGCGAACGCCTGCTTCACGACATTTTTGGGCGTGACTTGGTCCAACACGACTCCGTTGTCCTCAAGATAATCCTTCAAGGTTTTCCATGCGAGTTCAACGGTGAATTCAAAACGCTGGACGGTTCCTTCCTTTTCCAAATCAGACAGACCGTCCACATCGGCCAGTGCCTCACGAAGCAGCCGCAGGGCTTTTTCGTAATTCTCGAACCGCTGTTTCCATCGCACGTCTGGATTCATCCTCACCAAAATAACGGATTTGGC
>JAYVQV010000187.1:0-2304 GCA_043776855.1 Limisphaerales bacterium
ACTATCAGCTTTCTTCTGGCCTCACCCGAAAGCGTGGGCGGGGCTGGCGGCGGTTTGGGTTTGCATCATCGCGCTGAATTTTTCCACGCGGGACAAATCGGTGATGGTGGTGGGAAAAATTTCGCCGCCGTCGCCGGAAATGATGGTGGAATTGCGCAAGCAGCAGAAACTTTACGCGGAACTCATGGGCGCGAACGAACCGCGCGAGGCCGGCCGGCCCAAGGACGGAACGCTCCGGCCGCGAACGCAGCGCGTGGAAATTTTGACGGGGTGAATCAAATAGTGGCACAGGCTTCTAGCCTGTGTGTTTCAATTAAGCCAAAAGACAAACTCACAGGCTAGAAGCCTGTGCCACTACGCTGCCTGCTCCGCAGGCAGAGTTGGTCGCAGCGCGACCAACTCCACCACGTCAGCATGGATGAGCGCGGATTAGCGGTTAAAAAATCTTAAAAATTTATGAGCGAAGAAACGAAAAGCATCTGGAAAAAACGGTTGGGTGGAAAATGGCTCGGCTCGCTGCTATTGGCGTTGGCAAGCGGCGCGATCATCATCGTCATCGGCGCGATGGCGGGGGTGCTTCCTGTGGGCGCACTGCTCGCGGTTGCCTGTGTTGTGGTCGTCCTTGTGTTGTGGCCGCTCATTATTTTCGTTCGCTGGCTGTTTTCAAGGGGCTGGCGGCAGGTGTTATTTCGCCTCGCGTGTATTGCTACTTTGATTGCGGTGTTTTACGCGGAGGAAAACTGGCGCGGCAAACGGGCGTGGAATAATTATGTCCGCGAATGTGAGGCGCGGGGTGAGAGCATGGATTGGAATGCCTACATTCCACCGCAGATTCCTGACGGTCAAAATCTGGCGATGTGTCCGTTGTTGAAGCCGATTTTGGATTACGCGCAGACAAACAATCTGCCCAATGGCAACCACACGATCTGGAATGACACTAATGGAACCATGCGCATTTATCGCCTGTCGGCTCGCTGGAATGATGGCTGGCTGGCAGACAAAAAATATGAGGCGAATCATCGCGCCCAACAAGCACTGGATGAAAACCCGGTGACAAACGGATGGGTGAATTTGGTGGCGTGGCAGAATTATTTTCGGACGGGAACAAATCTTGATGGCATCGCCACCAATAAAACTCCGGCGCAGGATGTTTTGCTGGCGCTGCGGTTCATGGAGCCGGACTTGGCGGAACTGCAAGGTGAGGCGGCGAAGCGTCCGCTGACGCGCTGGCCGGTGCAATACGAAGCGGCTTTCAAATCGGGAATTTTATTGCCGCATCTGGCTGACATCCGCTGCATCAATCGGACATTGCAGTTGCGTTCCTCCGCCCGGTTGGCAGATGGCGATGTCGCTGGCGGGATGGCGGACATCCAGCTTGGACTTCGACTGGCAAATTCGGTGGCAGACGAGCCGTTCTTGATAACTTTGCTGGTTCGAGCGTTCGCCTTTGAAGATATTTTTCAGCCGTTGCGAGAAGGCATCGCACGACATCAATTTTCTGAAGCCCAGCTCGCGCTCGTTCAGCAACAACTTTCATCGCTGGATTTTTTCAAAGCATACCAAAGGGCGTTTCAGACCGAGCGCACGATGCACAGCCAGTGGGATAAATTGTCCGGCAGCACTGTGGATGATTTGTTTCGGGGAATGAGCAGCCATGGTGACGACTTGTTTAGAGTCAAGTTGCTCTTGCGATTCGCACCCAGAGGCTGGATTTATCAAAATCAACTGGCGCTTTGCAGGCTGGAAGACCAGTTGATGTTTCGGGGTATTGATACGCGTTCGCATTTGGTGCTGCCAACGCTGGCAAAGAATCCTGACAAGCTGGCTGATGAAACACCGGGCGTGTTTACCATTCTGACCAAATGGATCTTCTCGTTCAAAACCTTGGAGCAAGCCCCGCTCGGAACCTCCCAGCATCAGACCACCATTGACCAGACAGTCATCGCCTGTGCGTCGGAGCGTTACCGGCTGGCGCATGGGGAATTTCCTGAATCGCTGGACGCGCTCGCGCCGTCGTTCATCGCGCAGTTGCCGCATGATGTCATCGGTGGCGGGCCGTTGAAATACCGGCGCACAGCGGACGGGCAATTTGTTTTGTATTCCATCGGCTGGAATGAAAAGGATGATGGCGGCGTGACGGTGATTCCCAAGGGTAGCTCACAGCCGAGGTTTGAAGAGGGCGATTGGGTTTGGCGGTATCCGAAAAACCAATGATGAATTATGAAGGTTGAAGGTTGAAACTGATTGCGCGACGGTTCGCAGCTTTAGTTTCATCCTTCATAATTCACCCTTCATCCTTTTTAT
>JAYVQV010000188.1:0-2301 GCA_043776855.1 Limisphaerales bacterium
CGAAACTTGCGACGGCGAATCGGTCATCAAGCAAGTTCCCTTCGCGGTTTTTGGAAACGCAATGACATCGCGGATGCTTGACGTGCCGCAGAGAATTGCAATCAAGCGGTCAAAGCCGAGCGCGATGCCGCCGTGCGGAGGTGCGCCGTATTTGAACGCGTCGAGCATATAGCCGAAGCGCAGCTTCGTTTCCTCCGGCGGAATGGCGAGCAGTTCCTCGAAAATAGTTTTCTGCACGTCCGGCTGATGGATGCGGATCGAGCCGCCGCCGAGTTCCACGCCGTTCACCACGATGTCGTAGTGCTGGCCGCGAACGCGTTTCGGATCGGTCTTGAGCAGCGCGATGTCTTCCGCGACCGGCGCGGTGAACGGGTGATGGCTGGAATACCACCGGTTCTGTTCGCGATCAAAACCGAGCAACGGAAATTCAATGACCCACAGGAAATTGAATTGTTTCGGATCAATCACCAGCTTGCCTTGCGTCTTCAAAACGTCGGCGCAATACAAACGAATCTTGCCGAGAATTTCGCAGGCGTTCAGCCATTGGTCAGCGGCGAACAAAATCAAATCGCCTTCCTGAATCGCGAGCTTCGTCGTGAGCGCGGCCTTCTCGGCTTCGCTGAAAAATTTGACGATGGGCGATTTCCATTCGACGGTAGCACCGTCTGCTCCTTTTTCGACCTTGATGAACGCGAGTCCTTTCGCGCCGAAACTTTTCGCATATTCCGTCATCGTCTCGATCTGGCCTTGCGTCGCGCCGGCCATGCCTTTGGCGTTGAGCGCTTTTACCACGCCGCCATTGGCAATCGTGCCGCTGAAAACTTTGAACGTGCTCGCCTTGAAATCTTCCGTCATGTCCACGAGTTCCATGCCGAAGCGCGTGTCTGGCTTGTCAATGCCGTAGCGGTTCAGCGCTTCCTCGAAGCTGATGCGCTTGAACGGCGTCGGGATGTCCATGTTCAACGCAGTTTTCCAAACGCGTTTGAGCAAACCTTCGATGAGCGCGTAAATATCTTCGCGGTCAATGAAACTCATCTCGATGTCCACTTGCGTGAACTCTGGCTGGCGATCCGCGCGCAAATCTTCGTCGCGATAGCAGCGCGCGAGTTGGAAATATTTTTCCACGCCCGCGACCATCAGGATTTGTTTGAACTGCTGCGGCGATTGCGGCAGCGCGTAGAACGTTCCGGCTTCGCGGCGGTTCGGCACGAGAAATTCCCGCGCGCCTTCCGGCGTGGATTTGAAGAGCGTCGGCGTCTCGACTTCGAGAAAACCTTGCTCATCCATGAAACTGCGCGCGGCGATGGCGACCTTGGAACGCACTTTGAGATTGCGCGCCATTTCAGGACGACGCAGATCGAGGTAGCGATATTGCAGGCGCAATTCCTCGTTCACCTTGTTCGCGATTTCCGGATCGTCCACGGGGAACGGCAAAACTTCCGCCATGTTCAACACTTCGAGCTGCTGCACGAGCAACTCGACTTCGCCGGTGGAGATTTTGGAATTGTTCGTGCCGTCGGGACGATGGCGCACTTTGCCGGTGAGGCTCACGACACATTCGCTGCGGAGCGCAGCGGCTTGGGCAAAAAGTTCCGGCGTCAAATCCGACGGATCGAACACCGTTTGCGTGCGGCCTTCGCGGTCGCGGATGTCAATGAAGATGAGGCCGCCGAGGTCACGGCGGGAATGAACCCAGCCGGAGAGGGTGACGGTTTGGCCGATGTGCGCCGGGCGCAGTTCGTTGCAATGATGCGTGCGTTTCATGAAAAAATTCGCTTGAGCGAACCCCAAGCTTGGCCGGAAACGCGCTGGATTTCAAAGCAATTTGTGCCGGCGTTAGGGCTGGTGATTTGCCTGTCTCTAAATCACTTTTCTTTCAAACCAAAATAATTTCACGAAAGCTGTTCCCGCCATCTTGCCAGTTGCTTTGCGACTTCCTTCGTTCCCGGTGCGCCGGTGATGTTCCGTTTTGCCATCGCGGTTTTCAGATTGAATACGCCCAGCGCGTCGCGGCTGAAAGTTTTGTCCACGCTTTGCAGTTCGGCGAGCGTGAGTTGGTTTAACGGCTTTCTGAATTTTTCCGCCTGCGCCACCACTGCGCCGACGACGTGATGCGCGGGCCGGAACGCCATTCCCTTTTTCACCAAATAATCTGCCAAGTCCGTGGCGAGCAACGCCGGGTCGGCGGCGGCATCGGCACACGCGCGCGTGTTGACCTGCGTGTGGCGCAGCATCGCGGCGAGCAGGCGCGTGGTGGCGCGCACGGTGTCGGCGGTGTCGAAGAGGCGTTCCTTGTCCTCC